>CAZBKX010000356.1:0-3616 GCA_964492535.1 uncultured Rhodoferax sp.
CCGCGTGCAGCGCCAGGGCCTGGTCGTGCAGCAGCTCGTCGGTGCCAGCCTGAATCAGGGTGGGCGGCAGGCCACGCAGGTCGCCGCGCAGAGGCGAGATGCCTGGCTCGGTGTCGGGCCAAAGACCCCGGTAGAAGTGGGTGCAGGCCTGCGCCCACGCCACACTCAGCATGGCCTCGCCGGGTACGGGTTCGGGTGGCGGGTTCGGCACCACCACATCGCCCAGCGGCGAGAGCAGAAGCAGCGCGGCAGGCGCTGACTTGCCCGCGTCGCGCAGGGCCATGGCCGTGGCCAGCGCCAGTCCGCCGCCGGCTGAGTCGCCCGCCAGAATCACCGGGCCACTCAAGCGCAGGGCGTCAAAGGCGGCCAGCGCATCCTGCAGCGCTGCGGGATAAGGGTGCTCCGGGGCCAGCCGGTAGTCCAGCGAAAAAACTGGCAAACCTGTTGCCAGGGTGAGCCGGGCCGTGAGCGAGCGGTGGCTCACCGGCGAGCCAATGCAATACGCGCCGCCGTGCAGATACAGCACGGTGCCCAGGCGGAGGTCCGGGTCTTGTGCGCTCTGTGGTGGGGTTGTAGGGCGTCGGCGCAGCCATTCGCCCGCTACGCCTCCCAATTGTCCCGGTGTGATGGTGACTGACCGGGGCACGGGCAACGAGATGCGGGCCATGAACGTCAGCCAGCGGCGCTGGAACGAGATCGGCCAGCGTGGCGAAAACACCGGCTTGATGAACAGTTGCAGGGCCCAGCGCTGCAGTGCGGCCAGTACCGCCTCAAGAATTCCCCGGGGGGTGTAGACGGTCATGGCCGTGGCGCCTGACTTAGTCCACTCGGGCGCCAGTAGCTTTCACCAGCCCCTGGTATTTGGCCCGCTCGTTGGTCATGAGGGTGCCGAAGGCCTCCGGGGTGGTGGGCACAGGCTCGGCCAGCAGGGTGGCAAAGCGGGTCTTGGTCTCGGGGGCATTCAGGGCTGCCACAAAGGCCTGGTTGAGCCGGGTGATCACGTCTTTGGGGGTCGCAGCCGGTGCCACCAGGCCCCACCAGGTGTCAATCGTAAAGCCCCTCAATGTGTCGGCCACCGGCGGTGTGCCGGGCAGGGCATTCACACCGCTCAGGGTAGTGACGGCAATCGCCTTGAGCTTGCCGGAGCGGATGTTGGGCGCAGCCGTCGCCAGGTTGTCAAAGTTGAAGTCGACCTGGCCGCTGAGCAAGGCCAATTGCGCCGGGTTGCCACCGTTGTACGGAATGTGCACGGCAAAAATACCGGCCTCTTTCTTGAACATCTCGCCCGCCAAGTGGCCCGCGCTGCCGTTGCCGCCGCTGCCATAGTTGAGCTTGGCCGGGTTGGCTTTGGCATAGGCAATCAGGTCGCTCACGGTGTTGATCTTGAGGCGGGCCGAGGTCTCGGCGTTCATCACCAGCACGTTGGGCACCCGCACCATCTGGGTGATGGGCGCAAAGTCCGTGGCGGCGTCAAAGGGCATCTTGGCATACAGCCAGGGGTTGACCGCATGGGTGGCGGTGGCGGCAATGCCGATGGTCAGGCCGTCCGGCGCGGCCTTGGCCACGGCGTCGGCACCGATGTTGCCGCCTGCGCCGGGCTTGTTCTCCACAATCACCGTGCCCAGTGTGTCCTTGACCCGCTCGGCCAAGGCACGCGCGGTCACATCCAGCGGGCCGCCTGCAGCGTAGGGCACGATCAGGCGAATCGGCTTGCCTTGGGCCTGGGCAAGCGAAGCCGTGGCCGCAGCCGCCACGGTGAGGGCAGTCAGGAGGATTGTTTTATAAGACATGGTGGTGGATATCGATAAATTCAGAGCGAGGAGGCCGCCCGGGCCTTGTCGGCCTCGGTGGTGAAGGAGTCGGCATAAAACTCGTCATCCGGCAGCCGGGCCTTCTCGGTGAAGTCTGCCCGGGCCGAATCCACCACGATGGGCGCGCCGCAGGCATACACCTGGTGTGCGCTCAAATCTGCAAAATCCTGAAGCACCGCGAGGTGCACAAACCCGGTGCGCCCGGCCCAGGCGTCTTCAGGCAAGGCGTCCGACACCACGGGCACATAGCTCAGGTTGGGCATCTCGGCAAGCCGGGCCTGGACCCAGGCGTCCATATACAAGTCCGCTGGGCGCCGCCCGCCCCAGTACAAGGTGGCCGGACCGGTAATACCTTTGAACTGCATGTGTTCAATCAAGGCCTTGATGGGCGCAAACCCGGTACCAGAAGCCAGCAGCACCAGGGGCTTGGTGCTGTCCTCCCGCAAATAAAAGCTGCCATAGGGCCCCTCAAGGCGCAGGATTTCTTTCTCTTTCATGCTGCCAAACACATGGTCGGTGAATTTGCCGCCGGGCATGTGGCGAATGTGCAACTCCAGCGCGCCGCCGCCCGCCGCTACCGTGTGGGGGGCATTGGCCATGGAGTAACTGCGCCGCACTCCGTCACGCAGGAGGAACTCGACGTATTGGCCTGCATGAAAAGCAAAGGCCTCGTTGGCCGGCAATTGCAGCACCAGGCGCATCACATCATGGCTCATCTTCTCCAGCACGGTCACCCGGCTGGGCATTTTCTTGATGGGTAGCGCCCCTTCGGCCGTGACTTGGCGCGACTCCAGCACCACATCGCTTTGCGGTACGCCGCAGCAGGTGAGCACATAGCCGTTGGCTTCTTCTTCCTCGCTCAATGCCTTGCTCTGGTGCGGACCGTGAACGACAGTGCCTTCGAGTTTTTTGCATTTGCAGGAACCGCAGGCACCGTCTTTGCATCCGTAGGGCATGGCAATGCCGGCCCGTATGCCGGCCATCAGAATGGCCTCGCCGGCCTGGGTCGTGAAGGCGCGCCCGCTGGGCTGCACGGTAATCTGGAATCCGGAGGTGGCGGTGTCGCTGGGCGTCATGTTGTCTGTATCCTTGGGCGTTGCATCGTATAACTGGTTCCCGATTTTGCCCTCAATCCAAAGCCCCCATCCCATTTTGTATGCCACCCGACCGGGTGCCTTGCCCGCGCGTTTTCGGCGCGCCCGCGTCCTGATCGTCGGCTGTGGTGATGTAGGCCTGCGGGTGGCCCGGATGCTTCCCAGCCGCCTGGGTCTGATGGCCCTGACCTCGTCGCCCGAACGCACCCTTGAGTTGCGCGCCCACGGCATCACCCCGTTGCTGGGCAACCTGGATGCCCCGTTGACCCTGCGCCGCCTCGCGGGCCTGGCCACGCAGGTGGTGCATTTGGCCCCCCCGCCCGGTGAAGGCTGGGGCGACCCCAGGACCTGGGCCTTGACCCGGGCGCTGGCCCTGAGGGGCCTGCCTCAGGCGCTGGTCTATGGTTCGACCAGTGGCGTGTATGGTGACTGCCAAGGAGGTTTCGCTATTGAAACAAGAGCTGTAAATGCAGATACTCCGAGGGCCAGAAGGCGAATAGATGCTGAATCATCCATTCGCTTCTTTGGCCGTCTGACCGGGGTGCGCAGCAGCGTGTTGCGTATTCCCGGCATTTACGCGCCAGACCGGGTGGGTGGCACACCACAGGATCGCCTGATCAAGGGCACGCGGGGGTTGCAGGGGTCAGATGACGTTTACACAAACCTTATCCACGCCTATGACCTGGCCCGCGCCTGATTAGCGGCGCTGAG
>CAZBKX010000357.1:0-1801 GCA_964492535.1 uncultured Rhodoferax sp.
ACGCCTCCGGCCTGGACTTCACCTGCGCCACCTGCCACAAGACCTCCAGCCACGACGTGGCCGGCAGCCGCTACACCCCCACGGCCAAGGATGCCAAGGGCGTCCACCTGCGTGGCGCCAGCGACAACGGCAATCCGGCCACCTGCGTTTCCTGCCACGGTACGGGTCCCCACAAGAAAGACACCGTGCTCAACCGGCACACTTCCAAGCTGGCCTGCCAGACCTGCCATATCCCCGAGTTCGCGCGCGGCGGCATCGCCACCAAGATGAGCTGGGATTGGTCAACCGCAGGCCAACGCGATGCCAACGGCAAGCAGATCGAGAGGAAAGACGCCAAGGGACGCCTGATCTATGAATCCCGCAAGGGCGACTTCGTCTTGGCCGAGAACGTCAAGCCGACCTATGTCTGGTTCAACGGGCAGGTCAACTACACCTTGAAGACCGACAAAATCGACACCAGCGCAGAGGTCACCCGCATCAACACGCTGGGCGGTAGCCCAACCGATGGCAAATCCATGATCTGGCCGATCAAGCGCTTTGGTGGCAAGCAGCCCTACGACACCGTCAACATGACCCTGCTCACGCCCCACACGGCGGGCAATGACGACACCGGTTACTGGAAGAACCTCGAATGGAACAAGGCCATCGAGTCCGGCGTGCAAGTCTCGGGCGTGCCCTACTCTGGCAAGTTTGGCTTCGTCAAGACGCAGATGGACTGGCCGATCACCCACATGGTGGCCCCCAAGGACAAGGCGCTGGGTTGCGTGCAATGCCATGCCAAAGACGGCCGTCTGGCCGGACTGCCTGGTATCTACATGCCCGGCGCGAGCGCCAACCCCCTCATCAGCAAACTGGGCTGGGGCCTGGTGCTGCTGACGCTGTTGGGTGTCACCGGACACGGCCTGATGCGCGTGGTGACGCGTGGCAAGAACAAAGGAGCAACAAAATGACTGAGCGTGTCTACCTGTTCAAGGGCTTCGAACGCTTCTGGCACTGGTCCCAGGCGGCCCTGATCATCTTCCTGATGGTGAGCGGCTTCGAGATCCACGGCACTTACCGGCTGTTCGGCTTCGAACAGGCGGTGAGCTATCACACCATCGCGGCCTGGTCGCTGGTGGGCCTGTGGGTCTTCGCGATCTTCTGGCATGTCGTCACCGGCGAATGGCGCCAGTACATTCCGACCACCGAGAAGGTGCTCGCGATCGCCAACTATTACTCGTCGGGCATCTTCAAGGGCGAGCCGCACCCGTTCAAGCCGACATCCCTGCAGAAGCACAACCCGTTGCAGCGACTGACTTATCTGGCCGTTCTGACCCTGCTGAGTCCGCTGATCTGGATCAGCGGTTGGCTGTATCTGTTCTATGGCGACTGGGCATCCTGGGGCTTGGGCGGGCTGAAGCTGGAATGGGTCGCCACGGCGCACACCCTGGGCGCCTTCCTGATGCTGGCTTTTCTGATCTCGCACCTGTACCTGGCGACCACCGGGCACAAATGGAACTCGCAACTCAAGGCAATGATCACCGGCTGGGAAGAACTCAGCTGATCCTGGCCCTCATCACCTTTCAATTACTTAGGAGTCATCATGAAATCCTCGAAATTCCTTCCCGTTGCCGCCCTGATTGCCTTGATGGGCGCCTCCTTTGCCGCGCAAGCCTATGACGCGGACTGGAAGCGCGGGCGCATCTACTACCGTGGCGTCTGCACGACCTGCCACATCGCCTCGCCCATCGGGTCGATCAACCCGAGCACCAAGACCAAGGCCGAATGGACCGCCTACCTGCAGGCCAACAAGCACGCCAAG
>CAZBKX010000358.1:0-1723 GCA_964492535.1 uncultured Rhodoferax sp.
GGGAGACTTTGTGCATGAGAGAATAGCAGGTACAAGGAGAGATTTTCAACTACCTACCTATGACCCCTGGTCGTGGGTGGAAGCATCAGTGTGGACGAAACCGATGTTGACAGCACTGGAAAACGGTGTGAAAGGCGGCAAATGGTTTAGTTTGATGGATAAAGTCTATGCGTTGGTAACTTTACAAGCGGCTTGGCAACAAGTGCGGAAGAATAAGGGTAGTCATGGTGTAGACCGAATGAGCATTGAACGTTTTGCAGTGAAGCAGGAGCAATATCTGCTTGAGTTACAGCAAGCGTTAAAAGAGGGGAGTTATCAACCGCTGCCAGTCAAACGGGTATTCATTCCCAAAGCTGGAGGTGGTGAACGTCCATTAGGTATTCCAGCGGTTAAAGACCGAATCGTGCAAACGGCTCTGAAAATGGTGATTGAGCCTATTTTTGAGAACGAGTTTGTTGAGCACAGTTATGGGTTTAGACCACTAAAAGGTTGTAAACTTGCGCTAAGAGCGGTTGATGGATGCCTGAAGGCAGGGCAGACGTGGGTGGTTGATGCTGACCTGAAAAGTTACTTCGACACTATTCCCCATGCACTGCTAATGGTTGAAGTTGAGAAGTTTATCAGCGATGGCAAAGTCCTAAAGCTGATACAAAAGTACTTGGAGCAAGACATTTTGGACGGTATGAACCGCTGGACACCTAGCGCGGGGACGCCACAGGGGGCGGTTATTAGTCCTTTGCTGGCTAATCTGTATTTGCATTCATTGGATAAACTGATGATGCAAGCGGGTTACACAATGGTTAGATATGCGGATGATTTTGTCATTCTCTGCCAAAGCCAGGAAGACGCTCAAAACGCTTTGGCGTTAGCTCAGCAATGGGTTGATGACAAAGGATTGACCTTGCACCCAGACAAAACCCATGTGGGGAATTGCTTGATAAAAGGTCAAGGCTTTGAATTTCTGGGTTACCGGTTTGAAGCGGGGAAGCGTTGGGTTAGAAAGAAAAGCCTGAAAGCGTTAAAAGACAAAATCAGAAACAAGACCAGAAGGTCACGCGGTGACAGTATGAAAACGATAATAAAAGACCTTAACCCCATGCTTAAAGGCTGGTTCAACTATTTTAAGCACGCTCACAAATGGACGTTTTCAGGGATAGATGGTTTTATCAGGCGACGATTACGCAGCCTGAGAAACAAGCAAAGAACAGGACAAGCGGGTTTTGGACGCTCAAAACACCTACATCAACTTATGCCAAATGCGTATTTCACCAAGCATGGGCTTTTCACTATGAAAGAAGCTCATGCTATGGCTTGTCAATCCCGATGAGGAAATTCTCGACTGGAAAGCCGTGTGCGGGAAAACCGCACGCACGGTTTGGAGGGAGGGGAGGTTTGTAGCCTTCTCTACCCCTATCACATAAAAACTCGTTTGAGGGTAGAGATCGGGTTATGTGAATTTTTGGCAAATATTTCACAGAATCTTCAGCAAATTCGTTGTGTAACCGTTCGTAAATCTGCTTCCACTGTTTGCCATTTTATTCATTTTAGTCATCGCCCGGGAAAACTTCGCCTTCAGCCACCGCTACGCGATGGTATTACATGACCCGGCCACCGACCCCAAGCATGTGAAAACCGAATCTGGGAAAAACTCGCATGTACACTTGGTCGTCAAGTCCGTCAGTGAAACCGGAGAACGGCTGTATATCCGCAAAGACACCTTGCA
>CAZBKX010000359.1:0-5005 GCA_964492535.1 uncultured Rhodoferax sp.
GCTGGAAATCCAGCGTCATTTTTCCTGCGTCAATTTTGGAGAAGTCCAGAATGTCGTTGAGCAGGCCCAGCAGCGATTTGGCGGCGCCCTCTGTCTTGATGGCGTAATCCAGCTGTCGCGGTGTCAGCTCGGTGCTGTTCAGTAGCTTGAGCATGCCCAAAATGGCATTCATTGGCGTGCGGATTTCATGGCTCATGTTGGCCAGAAATTGACTTTTGGCCAGCGTGGCTATTTCTGCGTTGGTTTTGGCTTCCTGCAGAGAGTGCTCCAGCGCCTTGTTGGCCGTGATGTCGGTGCGAATGCCGATGTACTGCCGGGGCAGTCCGTCAGTGCCCAGCAGCGGCAAAATCGTGGCCGATACCCAGTAATAAGTGCCGTTCTTGC
The DNA here is from genome assembly GCA_964492535.1 of uncultured Rhodoferax sp. Lineage (GTDB taxonomy): Bacteria > Pseudomonadota > Gammaproteobacteria > Burkholderiales > Burkholderiaceae_C > Rhodoferax. The sequence continues at coordinate 385 of CAZBKX010000359.1, forward strand.
GGCGGTTTCTGACCTCGCCGTGCCAGACCTCGCCGCGCGCAATCGTGCCCCACAAGCACTCAAAAAAGGCGCGTGTATGCAGGCCGGAGCTGATCAGGCGGTGGTTCTGGCCGACCAGCTCTGAATGGGCGTAGCCGCTGATCTCGCAAAACCGCTGGTTGGCGTAGGTGATGTTGCCGTCCAGGTCGGTGATGCTCACGATGGCGTGCTGGTCCAAGGCAAAATTCTGGTTGGCCAGGTCGTTGTTTTGGGTGAACAAGCGTTGGGACACGACATTCAGGGCCTGCCCCAGCGCCTGAATTTCTGCGGCCCGGCTCGACACCGGAAGTTTGGCACCCAGCGTCTGGTCCAGCGCGGCTGCAAATTGGGTGGCTTCGCGCAGGGCCCGCATGTGCGGGCGCAGCAGCAACGCCAGCAAGCCCAATGTGGCCATACTGGCCATCGCAATCACCAGCAGAGTCTGGGCCCAAATGGCGCGGGCAGTTTGCTCAAAGCTGTCCAGCCGGTAGCTCACCCTGACCCAGCCCAATGCGCGGCCATCTGCCACCGGGTGCCAGGCGGTAATTTTTCCGGCATTCCCGGCCAGAAAGTCCCGCTGGGCAGTGCGTGGGCTGTGCTCTTCAATGTCAATGCTGGGTTTCAGCTCGGCTGGCAGGCGCACCTTGCTGGTGTTGAAACGCGGCGACCAAAGGCCATTCTGGTTGACCACCTCGCTCAGCGGCTTGCCTGCGGTGTCAGTGACCAGAACCGAAAAAATGCCGGGAACAGTAGCTGTCTGAATAGCGATCGCCTCAATACTGGCCAGATCGTTGGTGGTGATGAACTGGGCGTTGATCGTGGCCAGGTTTTGTGCCAGAGCCGCCATTTGCGCCTTGACGGTGGCGCGCGCCAGATCGGTTTGCTGTTTGGCGGTGTAGGCACCAAAGCCCAAAATGGAGGCCACGACGCACAGGGCCGTCAGCATCATCAGCTGACGCTCCAGGCTGCGCGGTCGCCAATCGGTCATGGTACCTTTCGTCGAATCAAGCCGGTTTCAGGGCCTCGCCGCAAACGCGGCCCCGCCCTGCTTTTTTGGCTTTGTAGAGCTGCGCATCAGCAGCAGCCAGCAGGGCGTCGGCGTCGCCAGGTGCGCTGGCATAGCGTCCTGCGACGCCCAGGCTGATGGTGACGACAGGCGCCGTTTCAGAGTGGACGTGTGCAATGCCTTGATTTCGGACCTGTTGTTCCAGCTCGCGCGCAAGGGCCATTGCGTCATTGAAGTCGGTTTCAGGAAGAATGCACGCAAATTCTTCGCCGCCGTAGCGGGCCACCACGTCAGCTGGCCGACGCAAACTGGCCTTCAAGGTTACCGCAATCTGGCGCAGGCAATCATCACCCGCCTGGTGCCCGTAGTGGTCGTTAAAACGCTTGAAAAAGTCTACATCCAGCATGATCAGAGACAGCGGTGACTGGTTGCGCAGTGCCCGCGCCATCTCCATGGCCAGCTGCTTGTCGAAATAGCGGCGGTTATAGACACTGGTCAGCCCATCCATGAATACCAGCTTGCGCATCAAGTCTGACTGCAGCTTCAGGGTGAGGTGTGTCTTGACGCGAGCCCGAACCACAGCTGGGTTGACTGGCTTGCTGATGAAGTCCACCGCCCCGGCCTCCAGGCCCCGGGTCTCCTGCGCTGCATCGCTGTGGGCGGTGACAAAAATCACGGGAATGTTGCGGGTGGTCTCGTCGTTGTGCAGTCGGGTGCAGACCTCAAACCCGTCCATGCCCGGCATCACCACATCCAGCAGCACCAGATCAGGGGGATTCTTCTGGCAGATCGTCAGTGCCTGTGCGCCACTGGTAGCCATAAAAACCTGAAATTCAGGTGAGAAAATCCGGCTCATCACCTGAATATTGATGGGCTGATCATCCACCACCAAGAGCTTGGGTTTGACAGGCGAGCTATCCAGCAATGAGGCTATCGAAGCATCGTCGTAAAACATGTTGGGAAGCGGCGGTGGTTTGAAAAAGCAGCTCATGATAATGGATCAAAGCCCCCAGACCGTCAAGTGCTTGAGCAGCGCGCTGGCGCTGGCGCAGCGGGTGTGGCGCGCTCGCGATATTGACGTGGGTGTGTAACTGCTTCCATGTGAAAATCAAAGCCCAGAACCAAAAGGAGACTTCCGCATGACCCGTCGCGCCACCAAAATCGTCGCCACCCTTGGCCCCGCCACCAGCGACCCTGCTTTGCTGGAGCAGTTGATCCGGGCCGGCGTCAATGTGGTGCGCCTGAACTTCAGCCACGGCAAGGCGCAAGACCATATTGACCGGGCGCGCATGGTGCGCGAGGTGGCCAGTCGGGTCGGCCGGGAGGTCGCCATCATGGCCGACCTGCAAGGCCCCAAGATCCGGGTGGGCAAGTTTGCCGACGGCAAAGTCATGCTGGAGCCCGGCCAGGCCTTTGTGCTGGATGCGGCCCGCACAGAACTGGGTGACGTCGATGCGGTGGGGCTGGATTACAAGGCGCTGCCGCGCGAGGTCAAGGCGGGCGATGTGCTCTTGCTCAACGACGGCCTGATCGTCATCACGGTGGACCGCGTCAAAGGCGAGCAGGTCTTCACCACCGTCAAAATGGGCGGCGAGTTGTCCAACAACAAAGGCATCAACAAGCAGGGCGGCGGCTTGACGGCGCCGGCGCTGACCGGCAAGGACATGGATGACATCCGCACGGCCATGAGTTTCCAGGCCGACTATGTGGCGGTGAGCTTCCCCAAGAATGCGACCGACATGGAAATGGCGCGCCAGTTGTGCAACGTGGCCGCCGCCGAGTATGGGCACAAGCCCGGGTTGATTGCCAAGATCGAGCGCGCCGAGGCTATTCCCCGCCTTGAAGAAATTTTGCTGGCCAGCGACGGCATCATGGTGGCCCGCGGCGACCTGGCGGTTGAGGTGGGTAATGCGGCCGTGCCCGCGCTGCAAAAACGCATGATCAAGCTGGCTCGCGAGCATGACAAAGTAGTGATCACCGCCACCCAGATGATGGAGTCCATGATCACCAACCCGGTGCCCACCCGCGCCGAGGTGAGCGACGTGGCCAATGCCGTGCTGGACGGGACGGATGCCGTGATGCTGTCTGCCGAGACCGCTGCGGGCAAATACCCGCTGGAAACTGTTCTAGAGATGGCCAACATCTGCCACGTAGCGGAGCAGCACGAGAACTACAAGTTAGAGGCCGATTTCACCGGCAAGACTTTTCAGCGCATTGACCAGTCCATTGCCATGGGGGCGCTGTTCACGGCGCACCATCTGGGCGTTAAAGCCATTGTGGCCATGACAGACAGCGGCTCCACGGCCTTGTGGATGAGCCGTCACTTGATCCAGGTGCCGATCTACGCGCTCACCTCCAAGGTGGCTACCCAACGCAAAATGGCGCTGTACCGCAATGTGCGTCCTTTATTTGTGGATACCAGCGCCGACCGCGACACGGCGCTGACCGAGGCGGAAAACCACCTGAAGTCCCGTGGCATTGTGCAAAGCGGCGACATCTACGCCATCACCTGCGGCGAACCCATGGGCGCACCCGGTGGCACGAACATGCTGAAAATCTGCCGGGTTGCATAAGGATCAGCGCGCCATATTCTGACGAACCAACCGGGCAGTGACCGGGTTGAAATAGGCCTGCACAATGCGGTTGTCCCGATCAAACCCATACACCTCGTAGCAACTGTTGTTGGCCACCTTGAAAGTCTTGATGCGGTAGCCGCGGTGTTGTGCCAGCAGTTTCATTTCATCTTCAGGAAGCTATTCGCTGCGAGGTGCGCTGGTGCACACCTCTGCCTTTTTTTCGCGGCTGTGGCCGGCAGAGGCTGGTGCGAGTGGTGCCACTGCAGCCTTGGCAGGGGTGGTGACCGGGGTCTGGGCCTGTGCAGTTAGCAGGACGAAAAGGCTGGCGATGAGCGTGAATCTGTCAATCATGGCGGGCTCAGGTTGCGGTGATTGATGGATCTTGACCGTGAAACATTGACCACGCCTTAAGGTTGTCTGGCGTTATCGATCCAGTTTGCGGCAGGCCTTGTCGTTAAAATTGGACCCAGTTACCAATCAGTTACCAACTTTCCAAGGACACGATCATGGCTCTTGTTTCAATGCGCGAATTGCTGGACCACGCCGCCGTCAACGGCTACGGCATCCCAGCCTTCAACGTCAATAATCTGGAGCAGGTCCAGGCGGTCATGGCGGCTGCCAACGAAGTCGGCGCACCCGTCATCCTGCAAGCCAGTGCGGGCGCCCGCAAATACGCAGGCGAGGCCTTCATCAAGCACCTGATCCAGGCCGCCATTGAGGCCTACCCCCACATTCCGCTGGTCATGCACCAGGACCACGGCCAAAACGTGGACGTGTGCCAGGGCGCGATCAACCTGGGCTTCAGCTCGGTGATGATGGACGGCTCCCTGATGGCAGATGGCAAGACCATCGCCAGCTACGAGTACAACGTTGAAGTCACCCGCAAGGTCGTGGACCTGGCACACGCCACCGGCGTGACCGTGGAGGGCGAACTCGGTTGCCTGGGCTCGCTGGAGACCATGAAGGGTGACAAGGAAGACGGCCACGGCACCGACGCCACCATGACCCGCGAGCAAATGCT
>CAZBKX010000360.1:0-6494 GCA_964492535.1 uncultured Rhodoferax sp.
ACCAGGGAACGCTGCCGATGGCGCTCCGGTGGTGGTGTGCCCGAACCCGTTCTATCAAATCTACGAAGGCGCGGCACTCCTGGCCGGCGCGCAAACCTGGTTTGTCCCCAGCGACCCGCTGCGCAATTTCGCGCAAGACTGGGACTCCGTGCCCGACAGCGTGTGGGCGCGCACCCAGCTGCTGTTCGTTTGCTCGCCAGGCAATCCCACGGGTGCCGTGATGCCCCTGTCGGAGTGGAAAAAGCTGTTTGACTTGAGCGACCGCCACGGCTTCGTGATTGCCTCCGACGAGTGCTACAGCGAGATTTATTTCCGTGACGAGGCACCTTTGGGTGGGCTGGAGGCCGCTGCCCAACTGGGGCGCACCGACTTCAAGAACCTGATTTCATTCACCAGCCTGTCCAAACGCAGCAATGTGCCTGGCATGCGCAGCGGCTTTGTGGCAGGTGACGCGGCGCTGATCAAGCCCTTTTTGCTCTACCGCACCTACCACGGCAGCGCCATGAGTTCGGTGGTCCAGGGCGCCAGTGTGGCCGCCTGGAGCGACGAGGCGCACGTCATCGAGAACCGGGCTCTTTACCGCAGCAAGTTCGCCCAAGTCACCCCTCTCTTGGCCGAGGTGCTGGATGTGGCCCTGCCCGATGCCGGCTTTTATTTGTGGGCCAAAGTCCGGGGCAACGACGTCGACTTTGCCCGCGACTTGTTCGCTCTTTACAATGTGACGGTTTTGCCCGGCTCATACCTTGCGCGCGATGCGCAGGGCGCCAACCCCGGCGCGGGCCGAATCCGCATGGCCCTGGTGGCCGACACCGCCGAATGCGTGGAAGCGGCCCAGCGCATCGTCCAGTTTGTCCAATCTAGAGCCTGAACCTCATTCCTTTTCAGAAAGAACCCTTGCCATGACCCAACAACTCCAAAACATTCTTGACGCTGCCTGGGAAGACCGTGCCAACATCTCGGTCAAATCGGCCCCCAGGGAAGTGTCCGAGGCGGTGGAGCACGTGATTGCCCAGCTCGACGCCGGCGCACTGCGCGTAGCCACCCGCCACGGTGTGGGCCAGTGGACCACGCACCAGTGGATCAAGAAGGCCGTTTTGTTGAGCTTTCGCCTCAAAGACAACGCCATCATGCAAGCGGGCGACCTGGGTTTTTACGACAAGGTGCCCACCAAATTTGCAGGCCTGGATGAAGCCGCCATGAAAGCCACCGGCGTGCGTGTGGTGCCACCGGCTGTGGCGCGTCGTGGCAGCTTCATTGGCAAAGGCGTGATTTTGATGCCGTCTTACGTGAACATTGGCGCGTATGTAGATGAAGGCACGATGGTCGACACCTGGGCTACCGTGGGCTCGTGCGCCCAAATTGGTAAAAACGTGCATTTGAGCGGCGGCGTCGGCATTGGCGGCGTGCTGGAACCCATGCAGGCCGGCCCCACCATCATTGAAGACAACTGCTTCATTGGCGCCCGCTCCGAGGTGGTTGAAGGCGTGATCGTCGAAGAAAACTCGGTCATCTCCATGGGCGTGTACCTCGGCCAGAGCACCCCCATTTACGACCGCGCCACCGACACCGTGAGCTACGGCCGCATCCCCAGCGGATCAGTCGTCATCAGCGGCAGCCTGCCCAAGAACGACGGCAAGTACAGCCTGTATGCTGCCATTATCGTCAAGCGGGTGGATGCGCAGACCCGCGCCAAAACCAGCTTGAACGACCTGCTGCGCGACTAAGTTTCAACTCAACCAAACCAGCAGAGGACGCGACTATGGCTACCGGTGTAATGCCAGGCTCATCCGGCACGATGGAGCGGATTCTTCGCCTGATGGCAGAGAAAAAGGCCTCGGACGTCTATTTATCCGCGCATTCGCCGGCCCTGATCCGGATCAATGGGCAGTGCATGCCGATCAACAGCCAGATCCTGCCCGCCGATGCGACTTTGACCCTGCTGTCCGAGATCCTGCCACCGTCACGCATTGAAGAGCTGCAAGAAGTCAACGAGCTCAACATGGGCTGGCCCTTGCCAGGCGTGGGTAGGTTTCGGATCAGCGCGATGCGCCAGCGCGGCACCTTTGCTGCTGTCATCCGGTTTATCGCGATGAACGTGCCGCCCCTGGCCAGCCTTTCGGTGCCCATGGTCCTGACCGATTTGGTCATGGAAAAGCGGGGCTTGGTGCTCATGGTGGGCGCCACGGGCGCTGGCAAAAGCACCACGCTGGCCTCCATGATCGACCACCGCAACGAAAACGCGTCAGGCCATATCCTCACGATTGAAGATCCTATCGAGTTCTTGTTCAAAAACAAGCGCTCAGTGGTCAACCAGCGAGAGGTCGGCACCGACACCACCTCGACGCAGATGGCCCTCAAGAATGCGCTGCGCCAGGCGCCCGACGTGATTTTGGTTGGAGAAATCCGCGACCGTGAGACCATGTCTGCCGCCCTTGCCTACTCCCAGACCGGCCACCTGTGTCTGGCCACCCTGCACGCCAACAACAGCTACCAGGCCCTTAACCGGATTCTGAGCTTCTACCCGATCGAGGTCCGTCAGACCATGCTGGGCGACCTGGCCTCGGCCACCAAAGCCATTGTGTCGCAACGCTTGTTGCGCACCACCGTGGGTGGACGCGTGCCCGCCGTAGAGATCATGCTCAACACCAGCCTGGTGTCCGAATTCATTGGTAAAGGTGACTTTGCGGGCGTCAAGGACGCCATGGAAAAGTCCATGGCCGAGGGCGGACAGACCTTTGAGCAAGACATTGCCCGCCTGATCCTGGAGGGCACTGTGGACCGCAAGGAAGGCCTTGCCAACTCTGATTCACCCACCAACCTGATGTGGCGCCTGCAAAACGACTTTGCCGTGCGCAGCCCGCCGCCCCAGGAAGAGGAGGAAGACCCCGATGACAAGCCCTCGTTTACCGAAATCACCCTGGACGTGAGCTATCGATGAGCCAAACCCTGTGCCTCGCTGAGCAACTGATCTCCCGCCCGTCTCTCACCCCCTTTGATGCCGGCTGCCAGGACATCCTGATCGCGCGCCTGGCCCCGCTGGGCTTTGTGTGTGAAACCATCGCCAGCGGCCCTGATGCCTTCCGGGTGACCAATTTATGGGCAAAACGCCCTCCAGCCGGCGTATCACGGGGGTCAATAGCTACCAAATTAATAGTATTTGCCGGCCATACCGACGTGGTCCCCACTGGCCCGCTGGACCAATGGCACAACCACCCCTTCACCCCCACGCACCGGGACGGCAAGCTGTTTGGCCGGGGCGCCAGCGACATGAAAACCTCGCTGGCCGCCTTCGTGGTGGCCACCGAAGAATTTGTGGCAGCCCACCCCAACACCGCCCTGTCCATCGGTTTCTTGCTGACGAGCGACGAAGAAGGCCCGGCCCTGGACGGCACGGTGATCGTCTGCGAGGCGCTCAAGGCGCGCGGCGAGGTGTTGGACTACTGCATCGTGGGCGAACCGACCTCTGTGGAGCGCACCGGTGACATGATCAAAAACGGCCGGCGCGGCACCATGAGTGGCAAGCTCACGGTCAAGGGCGTTCAGGGTCATATTGCCTACCCGCACCTGGCAAAAAACCCGATTCACCTGGTCGCCCCTGCCTTGGCTGAACTGGTGGGCGCAGTGTGGGACGACGGCAACGCCTTTTTCCCGCCGACCAGCTGGCAGGTCAGCAACATCCATGGTGGCACCGGCGCCAGCAACGTGATTCCTGGCACGGTCGTGATTGATTTCAACTTCCGGTTCTCCACCGAGTCCACCCCCGAGGGCCTGCAGGCGCGCCTGAAAGCTGTGCTTGACCAGTATGGGCTGGACTATGACCTCGCCTGGACCATCGGCGGCCTGCCGTTTCTCACCCCGCCCGGCACCCTGGTGGATGCGGTGTGCGAAGCCATCCGTCAAGAGACCGGCATTGAGACCGTGCTGTCCACCACCGGCGGCACCAGCGACGGGCGATTTATTGCCAAAATCTGCCCGCAGGTCATTGAATTGGGGCCGACCAACGCGACCATCCACAAGATCAACGAATACTTGCCCGTGGCCGACATTGAGCCGCTGAAGAACATCTACCGGCGTGTACTGGAAAATCTGGACGCAGGCCTCACCCTATGACCGCCCTGCAACTCATTGAAGCCGCCGCACAGCAACTGGAAGAGGCCGGCGTGTCATTTGGCCACGGCACGACCAACGCCTTTGACGAGGCCGCCTGGCTGGTGCTGTGGCAACTGGGACTGCCCCTGGATACGCCACTCGATGGCGACCTGAATGATGTGACTTTAGAGGCAAATCAGCCCCTAGCCGGCGAAGATCGAGCCAAGGTAGCTTCTCTTTTGAGAGCAAGGATCGAGTCCCGAAAACCCGCTGCCTACCTGACCCATGAAGCCTGGTTGCAGGGTGTTGCGTTTTATGTGGATGAACGCGCCATCGTGCCGCGTTCCCTGATTGCCGAACTGCTGGCAGCAGGCAGCCTGGACTACTGGCTGCAGCAAATGCCTCAATACGCTGAAGCGGGCCACCTGCGCGTGCTGGATCTTTGCACGGGCAACGGCAGCCTGGCCGTGCTGGCCGCCATGGCTTACGCTGATGCCGTTGTCACGGCCTCGGACATTTCCACCGATGCGCTGGCTGTAGCCCATATCAATGTCGACAAACATGAGCTGCAGGACTGCATCACCCTGTTGCCCTCGGACGGCCTGACCTCTGTGGAAGGGCCGTTTGACTTGATCTTGTGCAACCCCCCCTACGTCAATGCTCGCAGCATGACCGCCCTGCCCGCCGAATACCAGGCCGAACCGGCGCTGGCCCTCAGCGGCAACGCCCTCGGCGGCACCGACGGCATGGACTTCATCCGCCAACTAATTCAGGATGCCTCCGCCCACATGAGCGAACACGCTGTGCTGGTGCTGGAGATTGGCAACGAACAGGCCTACTTTGACGCCGCCTTCCCCGGGCTGGACGTCATCTGGCTCGATACCAGCGCCGGTGAAGATCAGGTGCTGCTGGTCACGCGCCATGAACTTATTAAAAACCTGAAACGAAACGATTCTCTTGATCACACTTAAAAACGTCATATTGCGCCGCGGCGCCAAGGTCCTGCTCGATAGCGCCACCGTCACCATCAATCCCGGCGAAAAAGTCGGTCTGGTCGGGCGCAATGGCGCCGGCAAGTCCTCCCTGTTCGCCCTGCTCAACGGCTCCTTGATGGAGGACGGCGGCGAATACTTCATCCCCAGCCAGTGGCGCATGGGCCAGGTCGCCCAGGACATGCCCGAAACCGACCAAAGCGCGACTGACTTTGTGGTGGACGGAGACGTCAACCTGCTGGCGGCGCAAAACGAAGTCACCGCCTCGGAAGCCACCGAAGACTACGAGCGCATGGCCAACGCCTACATGGCGCTGCAAGACGCAGGCGCCCATGACGCACCCGCCCGCGCGCAAGCGCTGATTCTGGGTCTGGGCTTCAAAACCACCGAGCTCACCAACCCGGTCAACAGCTTCTCGGGCGGCTGGCGCATGCGCCTGCAACTGGCCCGCGCCCTGATGTGCCCAAGCGACTTGCTGCTGCTTGACGAGCCGACCAACCACCTGGACTTGGACGCGCTGGTCTGGCTGGAAGCCTGGCTCAAGAAATACGAAGGCACGATGGTCGTGATTTCCCATGACCGGGAGTTTCTGGACGCCGTGACCAACGTCACGCTCCACATTGATGCGGGCAAACTGGTGCGCTACGGCGGCAACTACAGCAAGTTTGAGGACATGCGCGCCGAGCAAATGACGCTGCAACAAAACGCGTTTGCCAAGCAACAAGACAAGATCGCCCACCTGCAAAAGTTCATTGCCCGCTTCAAGGCCAAAGCCTCCAAAGCCAAGCAGGCGCAAAGCCGGGTCAAGGCGCTGGACCGCATGGAGAAAATCGCCCCGCTGCTGGCGGATGCGGATTTCACCTTCGAGTTCAAGGAACCGGCCAACCTGCCCAACCCGATGTTGTCGATGTCTGGCGTGAGTTTTGGCTACCCTCCCTCGGAAGACGCGCCCGAAGGCACCCCGCCCACCGTGATCGTGCGCAACGTCAGCAAATCCGTGCTGGCCGGACAGCGCATCGGCATTTTGGGTGCCAACGGACAAGGTAAATCCACCTTGGTCAAAACGGTAGCGCGCGATCTGGCGCCCATCGGCGGTGAGGTCACTGAAGGCAAGGGGCTGAACATTGGCTACTTCGCCCAGCAAGAGCTTGACGTGCTGCGCCCGCCGGACAACCCGCTGGAGCACATGATCAGGCTGGTCAAGGAGATGACCGCTGAAGGCAAGATTGCCGGGCAGCAAACCCGCGAGCAAGACCTGCGCAGCTTCCTGGGCACCTTCAATTTTGGTGGCGACATGGTCAAGCAGGCCGTGGGCAGCATGAGCGGCGGCGAAAAAGCCCGCCTGGTGCTATGCATGATCGTGTGGCAACGCCCCAACCTGCTGTTGCTCGATGAACCGACCAACCACCTCGA
>CAZBKX010000361.1:0-5132 GCA_964492535.1 uncultured Rhodoferax sp.
GCCCCACCACCGGCCCCACCACCGGCAGGCGGTCAGCAGTGACACATCGCGTGTGTTTCCAGGCATTCACCTGCCCGTGGGTGAAGGCGGGGGCCAGGAATTGGTCCAGGGCTGGCAGCAGGCGCTGAACGCGTGCCCTGTTGGCCGCATGGTTGACATCGTCCGCAGACTCAAGCTGCTCTTGTGGCTGGTAGGTGGCACCCACGAACCAGGCTTTGCCGCCGACCCAAGGGATGCCCGGGATGACACTGCCTGCGCCATTGACCGGATGCGGGGGGAAGGCGGCTCCCTGCACATGCTCATGCCAGGCCCATGACACCTGTCCGCGAAGCCCATGCAGGGTGGGTAAGTGATGGGTTTGGGTTGCCACGCAGGGATGAGAAGTCTGCAAGGCTGTGAGCAGTTGGGATACGCCACAGGCATTGGCCAGGACCACGCGATCCGCACAGGCCAGCCCCTGCCCTTGCTCGTCCAGCAATTCCCACTGAGTGCCAGTTGGGCGCAGGGCTGTGACCTGGCTTGCGCCCCTGAACACGATGCCCGGCTGCGCCAGCCAGGCGCGCACCAGCTGACCCGGCTTGAGCCAGGCGGCCTGTGGATGCCAAAGGTCAGGCAAGGGCGAATCACCGTCAAAGCAACGCTCCAGCGTTCCGCTGGGCGCCCAGTCCTCCCCCTCTTGCAACAAGGCGCGGGCCTCATGCAGCATCAGGCTCACGCCCGCCCGGGAGAGGCGCGACAACGGGCAGTCGTCCACTGACACGTGGGGCACCACCAGCCCCACGGGCAATCCCGAGGCGCCCGCCGCAGGCTCGTTTGCCTGGTCAAATACCTGCACCTGCCAGCCCCGGCGGGCCAAAGCGGCTGCCACGCTGGCGCCTGCCAGACCCGAACCGACCACCGCACAGGTGCCAGGCTGGGCAGCGCGCGCATTGGACGCGACTTCCTGGGCACGCAAGGCCCAGCGCGGGTTGAACTGGCCATGCAGCAAACTGCTGTGGTGGGTATCAGGGTCATCAGACGCTGGAGTTTGGAACTCAAATCCGCATTGCGTCAGGTCAGTGCGCACCGACGTCACATCGCCCGCAACGGTCAAGCCTGTTCCGCGACGGCAGCAACGCGCCAGGGCCTTGGCCGTCCAGCGGCTCCAGTCCAGGGCCGCCGCCGGGCAGGGTGATGTATCCAGAAAAACATCATCGGCCCGAAAACTCTGCTCTTTCAGCGTGGGGATCAACTCACCCACGCACAGCGTCAGCAGCAAATGACCCCGCTCCAGAGTGAACCGGTGGAAGCCAGACCGCAGTTCATGCCATCGGGGGGCCAATTCTTTGGCCAGGAGCATCAGCTGGGGGTGGGTGCTGGCTTGGGCTAATAGCCCGTCGAAGCTGGGCGGCGTGTGGCTCAGTCCTACGTAATGCAGATGTTGAGGGCGTTGTGGATCGTTACGCCAGGCCTGCCATGTTTTCAGGAAATGCAGACCCGGCTCAAACCGGGTCACCAAAAGACGCCAGCTTTGGCGCCCTCTCCAGGTCGTCGCCAGAGGCGGCAGTTGAGAGCACTCGCCGCCAGGCGGGTTCGTCATGCGCTGGACGTATCAGGCACTGGGCGGCACGTAGCCTTGGGCAGCGTCAGCGCCATCACCAAAAAAGTGATTCTCCATTTGACGGGCCAGGTATTGGCGGGCCCGTGCATCGGCCAGGTTCAGGCGGTTTTCATTCACCAGCATGGTCTGATGCTTGAGCCAGGCAGCCCAGGCCTCTTTGCTCACGTTCTCCCAAATGCGCTTGCCAAGTTCACCCGGATAGGGGGCGAAATCCAGGCCCTCCGCTTCTTTGCCGAGTTTGATGCAGTTCACAGTGCGTGCCATTTGAAGCCTTTTACAAAGTCTGATTAAAGGGGCAACTTTAGCAAGCTTTCGATGGGTCTCCTGGCCGCAAGGTCAGGTCAAGTCATCCAGGTAATACTGCGGGCGGCCTCCCAAGGTAAAATATGGGTTATGGCAAAAGCTGACACAAAAACCAAGATGCTGGCCGACGGCCTGCGTTACAAATCCAAAGTATCGGGCTCGCCCTTTACGGCGGCCACTTCCTTTGGCGCGGCAACCATGTCGTGCTTCCTGTGCGGCAAGCACCGGGCTCGCTCGCAGATGGTCACCCGCAAGATATTGGGCAAATCCCAAGCCGTGTGCGCGCCGTCCTGCAAAGAGGCTGAACAGGCAGCAAGTTGATTCCAACATGTGGCGAGTTCTGAACGGGTGGCTTGACCACTCCGCACAGCGCATATTCGGGCTGGTGTGTCTGGTCTGCATCGCATTATTGGCCTTTGGTATGTACCTGCAGCATGTGATAGGACTGGTTCCGTGCCCCATGTGCATCGTGCAACGCTATGCTTTGGTGATCGTTACCTTGATCGCTGGCCTCTCCACACTCAGCAGTAAAAGAGCGGTAGCTGCCGCAAGCGCGCTACTGCTCCTCGCCACCGCAGGGTTCGGTGCCTTTGTGGCGGCCCGGCAAAGCTGGTTGCAGTGGTACCCGCCTGAAGTCGCCACCTGCGGGCGCGACCTTTACGGCATGATCGAGAATTTTCCCTTGCAGCGTGCGATCCCGATGATTTTCAAAGGCGGCGGTGATTGCACCGAAATTGACTGGACCTTTCTTGGCGGCTCTATTGCCAACTGGTCTTTTGTATGTTTCTGTGGCATTGCCTTGGTCAGTGCCCTTCTGATCTGGCGGCAATCGCGCCCCCGGTAGGCCGGTCTTGTTTTGACTTTGATGTCAGGTTGCGGCCAAGGCGCGCTGAATGGCGGTGCACAGAGCCGCCTTCGAGAGCGGCTTGTGCACGTAGTCATTCATGCCGGCACTGAGCGCAGTCTGGCGTTCCTCTTCAAGGGCGCCGGCACTTACCCCCACAATGGGCAGTTTCAGGCCCCTCCCGCGCAAGATGCTTGTGGCTTCATAGCCGTCCATTACCGGCATCTGGGCATCCATGAGAATCAGATCAAAGCTCTCGTGGGTGGCCGCTGAGACACCTTCCAGGCCATTTTCAGCCATGACGACCTGGGTTACGCCCAAGCTCTTCAGATATGCCAGCATCAAAACCCGGTTGACGGGGTGATCCTCCACGACCAAAACGCGCAGATGGGCTGGCAGGCTCAAATGAATTTCCCCGGTGTGAATAGCAGAAGGCATGACTTGTTCCGGCAGCTCGGCTGCGACCGTGAACCAAAACTCCGATCCCTTCCCGGGAGTGCTGTTCAGACCGATCTCTCCACCCATCAAGCGAGTCAGCCGGCTACAAATTGACAGGCCCAAACCGGTGCCGCCGAATCGCCGCGTGGTGGCAGAATCCGCCTGTTCAAACGCGTTGAACACATTGGCCTGCCGATCTTCGGGAATACCAATACCGGTATCCTGCACCGAAAAACGCAAGCGCATTTGCCCTTGAATTGCCGACTCCGGCGAGCAGGAGACCCGCACTGTGACGGAGCCCCTCTCGGTGAACTTGAAGGCATTGCCCATCAGGTTGAACAAAATCTGACGCACCCGAGTGGGGTCACCGAGCAGTTTCAGGGGCAGCTTGCCCTCAATTTCGCACTTCAGTTCGGGCTCGCCTTCTTGCTGATTAACCCGGAACAGTTGTGCCACGTCTTCGAGCAACTGAACCGGGGAGAACGCAATCAATTCGAGCGCCAGCTTGCCAGCCTCGATCTTTGAGTAGTCCAGAATGTCGTTGATGACTGCCAGCAAAGTCTTGCCGCTGGCGCTGATCATGCGCACATAGTCGGTTTGTTCTGTAGTCAGGGACGTGTTTTGCAGCAACTCGGTGAGCCCCAGCACACCCGCCATGGGTGTGCGAATTTCATGTGACATCACGGCCAGGAATTCGCCTTTGGCGCGTGACGACAGCCGTGCCTGGTCGTGAGCGGTGATGAGCTCCTGTTGAGTGTGGTGGCGGTCCGTCACGTCGCGGCAGCTGTAAACCCGGCCGATCATGACGTCCCGGTCGCTTGCGGGTTGTGAACGCCATTCGAAAACCCGCTCATCCCTGAGGTGCAAGATCTCAAAAGTGGGATCAACCGAACTATTCATCAGGCAAAGAGCCGGGCTGCCGGACATGTTGGTCTTGCCTGGTGTGTCGGCAACGGTCAATTGGCTTGTAATGAAGGCCAAAATGCCCGCATCGTCACGCTCTGCGAGCAGGTGTCGGGGCACTTGCCAGAGCTGTGAAAAGCGACGATTCATGTTGAGAATCGCACCGGCGTTGTTGGTCAGAAGGATACCTTCGGCGGTGGCTTCAAGCGTGGCTGCCAAATGCGAAGCCATGGTGGCCAGCTCGGTTTCCTGTTGTCGCTCCGCACGCATAGGCCGTGAACGCACTGTGAAATATTCGCCCGACGGTCCAGCGCGGTGAACTGACTTCATCACGCTGACGACGGTGCCATCGGCCTTGCGGTAGCTGCTCTGGGTATCCAGCGGTGTGGTGCTTTCCTGCATCTCGTCCCAGAAGAAAAGGTCTGTCAATGCGCATTCGATGTCGCCGACCGGTCGCCCCAGCAGGGCATCGCTGGCATAGCCCAACTGCCCATGCACAGCCGGACTGGCCGCCACTATGCGGAGTGTTTTGGAGTCCAGCAGCAGGAGCATTTCGCTGGAGGCGCCCAGCAGCAGCGTATCTTTGTTCATGAATGACTCCCAGTCGGCCCGTCGGATCCGCTTGTTCCGGCATCAAAGAAATAGGTGACACGTTTGCGAGGACTCAGGTAGGCAGCCACTTTGGGGGGCAATACGCCAGGACGCAGCGATTTGATGATGTTGATCTCGGGCGTCACTTCCAGGTTGATCATCATGGCCTCCTTTCTGTCTATGCTTTCGTCTTAGACCATCACCCAGGGGCGTAGCGGTTTCCTGGAATTGACCGAGGTCACCAAAGCAAGCGCATGGTTGGAAAGCTGGACCACAGAGCCCGGCGGGTACACCCCAAGGCTTCGAATCATCAACCTATTTTCCTCAGTTGACCCTCTTAAAATCCCCAAAAACTGAGGCCTGATGCGGGCTACAGAGCATTTTGGAGGATCACCCAATGGGTGAAGCAAATTTTGCACAAGCGGCCCTCGTAAAAGCCGTCCAAGGAGCCAT
>CAZBKX010000362.1:0-2948 GCA_964492535.1 uncultured Rhodoferax sp.
GCGCCCTTGACCGTGAATTGCAAAAACGGGTTTTTGGAGACTGCTGGGCCCCATTCGGCCGTCATGACTGACTTGCCGTTGTGCTTGGCTTCCACGTCTTGAATAAACCAGGCGGGCACCAGTTTGCCGGCTGCATCTTTGCGCTGACCGGACTCCATCTCGTGGCTCATGAGAACGCGAACAGTGGCTTTGTCGCCAGCGGCTTGGGCGCGAATGCGCATTGGATCTGCCATTTTTCTACTCCAGAATCAATATTGATGAATTTCGATGACGCGGGTGGCGGGCTTAGCCGCCGCAACCGCCGAGTGTGACCTTGACTTCTTTTTTGGCGAACAGCGCCTTACCATCGGCCATCACGGCCACGGCATACACGTCGGACGATTGACCCATCTTGGCGCGGGTAGCGAAGTTCGCCTCCACGCTGTCGGTCACGTTGAACAGGGCAATCAGAGCGGCGGGGTTCTTTTCAACCAGGATCAGGATGTGCTTGACGCCTGGCAGCGCGGTACTGGCGGTCAGCGGCACCACAGCGCCGTTTTCGGCAATATCAGGGCCACCAATGACGACGTCCTTGCTCTCGACCGGCGCGCTGGCGCCCAGGGCCTTGAGCACATCGGGAACATTCTTGGCCTCGAACGCGCCCTTGTTGTAGGCCAGCGCGTACTGGGGAAACAAACCGGTGGAGGCCAGCAGGCCCGCCAAGACGGCGCTTTGCTTGAGTGTCTTGCGACGAGTTTGCATTTGAAGCTCCTTAATTAAGTCCATGCTAATAAAAAATGTTTCACGCGGGTATGCGTGAAATCCCTACCTTGCTGCTCCAGCGGCCAGCCAGACCGCCAACGTTTTGGCATCGGCGTCGCTCAGCGACTGAGCCGGCATGGGAATCGGTCCCCATACCCCTCCACCACCAGACTTGATTTTGCCGGCCAGGTAGTCCGTTTTGCCGGCGTGTTTTTTGGCGATTTCCTGGAAACTCGGGCCCAGTATTTTCTTGTCGACCGCGTGGCAAGCCGTGCAGTTGTTCTTTTGCGCCAGCGCCAGGGCAGCCTTGGCGTCTACGCTGCCGGTGTCTGCTTTGGGCGCAGCCGCTGACTTGGCCTGAGCCATTACGGCAGGTGCCGCAGCAACAACGGGTGGCACCATGGGAGCTGCGGCACCCGGTGTGCCCTCGGGGCGCGTGGTGTCGACCCCTCTCTGCGGACCCACCGGGCGGTTTTGCTCGGACAGGTTCCCGTGGGCATTGCGCGCAAAGTCCGGCAGGAAAGAAGCCAGCTTGGGCTCAGGCGCGCAGTTTTTCATGCAGGCCACGTTGCTGGTGTCCGACTTTTGGATACCACCAAACTCCGGCCCTGGCCACAGGTTGTGTTTGGTGGTCATGCCGTTGCGGTTGGGCATGCGCTTTTGCACATCGGCGATGTTCTGGTCAGACAGCGTGAAGTTGTCCGGCACCACACCGCTGAGGTTCAACAAAAACGCAGTGACGGCGTAGACCTCTTCGGTCGTCAGCGTCTTGGGCGACGTCCAGGGCATGGCGCGGTTGATGTAGTCCCACAAGGTTGACAGCGTGGGCGTCTTCATCATGGTGGTGCGCCCCGGGTAGCCCGGATTGATGAGGTTTGCGACCCGGCCCACCCTGATGTCCTCGGGCGTGACTCCGCCTACCAGCGGGCTGAACACCTCGCCCGACTCACCAAAAAAGCCGTGACACTGCGCGCACTTGGTCTCCCACACGTCCTGGCCCTTGGTCACCGTGCCGGAGCCTGGTGGCAGGCCCTTGAAGTCCGGGCGAACATCAATGTCCCAGGCAGCCACTTCTTTGGGTGTGGCCGCGCGGCCCACACCGGGGTAATTGGGGGTAGTTTGTGCAGCAGCCATACCTGCGCCCGCAAGCCACGCTGCGGCCAAGAATGCCTTAAGAAACCTGGACATTTTTCACCTCGCCGGATTCTGAGACCAACCAGGACTGGATGGCGTTGTTGTGATAAATCGACCGCGTGCCGCGCACGGCTCGCAACTGCTGGTAGGTGGGCTGCACATAGCCCGTGTCATCCATGGCCCGGCTCTGGATGATGGTGGCCTTGCCGTCCCACACCCAGTCCAGATTGAAACGGGTGAGCGCCTTGGACATCAACGGCGACTCCAGCCGTGCGGTGCGCCAATTGCGTCCACCGTCGGTGGACACGTCCACCTTTTTTACCTTGCCCCGACCCGACCAAGCCAGGCCGGTGATGTTGTAAAACCCCTTGTCCAGCAGTACCTGGCCGCCAGACGGTGTGGTTACCACGCTTTTGCACTCCTGAATGCTGGTGTACTGACGTTGCAGGCCATCGGGCTGCAGGTCAATATAGTGAATGGCCTCATCCTTGGCGCCATAGGGCATGTCACCCACTTCAATACGGCGCAGGTACTTCACCCAACTGACGCCCTGAATGCCCGGCACGATCAAACGCAAGGGGTAACCTTGCTCGGGGCGCAGCATTTCGCCGTTCTGGCCGTAGGCTACAAACACCTCACCCGACTTGATCAGGCTCATGGGAATGGTGCGGGTCATGGACGAACCATCGGCACCTTCGGCCAACACGAACTTGCCGTTTTTAAAGTCAGCTCCGGCCAGTTCCAGCAAAGTGATGAGTGGCACGCCCGTGAACTCGCTACAAGAAATCATGCCGTGGGTGTACTGCGCGGTGGGAACCGCCACATTGCCCCACTCTGTTGCCGTATTGGCGCCGCATTCAATGAAGTGAAAGCGCGACACCGAAGGCAATCGCATGATTTCGTCCAGCGTGAAGACCTTGGCGGACTTCACCATGCCGTTCACCATGAGCCGGTGTTTGGAGGGGTCAATGTCCCACCAACCCTGATGGTGCCGCTCAAAATGCAGGCCACTGGGCGTCACGATGCCAAACAAGGATTGCAGCGGAGCAAACGACACCGAGGCCTGGTTGGTC
>CAZBKX010000363.1:0-9320 GCA_964492535.1 uncultured Rhodoferax sp.
ACCAAGCCATTTACGAGCCCTTGCTGGAGCGCCTGGGGCAGGCATTTGAGAAACTGCGCGTCGGGCCGGCCGCCATGGATCTGGACTTGGGCCCGCTGATCCGCCAGAGCCAGCAACAACGGGTCTGGGATTTTTTGAGCGATGCCCAAGTGGCTAATATCCCGATGGTGGCGCAGGGAAAAATCGTTGACGAGGCCCCCGAGACCGGTTTTTATCAGGCGCCAACCCTGCTGTGCGATGTCCCTGTGACGCACCGCCTCAGCCAGGAAGAGGTGTTTGGCCCAGTGCTGGTCGCCATGTCGTTCAGGGACGAGGACCACGCGGTGGCCTTGGCCAACGCCACGGCTTTTGGGCTGGTCACTGGTGTGTGGACCCGTGACGGCGGGCGACAGTTCCGCATGGCCAAGCGGGTGCGCGCAGGCCAGGTGTTCATCAACAACTACGGCGCCGGCGGTGGCGTGGAGTTGCCGTTTGGTGGCGTCAAGTCCAGTGGACACGGCCGTGAAAAAGGCTTTGAAGCCCTCTACGGCTTCACCACCCTGAAGACCGTGGCCATTCGCCACGGGTGATTGCGGCAGACCGCTTTCGCGGATCAAACCATGATGGCGGCCTCAATGCGGGAGGTCCAGTCAATCGGGTCCTGCTCCAGCGCCATGTCGATGTCAATGCCCAGAGCCAGGGCCACGACATCCGGAAAGCTGTCAATCAGGTCCTGGGCCTTGTAGTCGGATTCTTTGGCTCGGGCACGCCAAACCGCCAGATGAAGAATGCCGGCCATCGGCTCGTAGACGCCATTCTCAAAGGGTCGGCATTGGTGATCGAGTGCCTCGACAATCGACGTCGGGAAGGACCAGCTTCGCGCGAAACCGGCACCGATATCAGCATAGTTGAATCCCAACATCTTGCGCTCCGCTGCAGCGCGTTTCAAGCTGAACAGTCCCGTCTTCTGATTCAGCATGACCATGTTCTCGGGCCGGGCTGTATGCAGAACCAACTCGCCGATGCCATGAATCAGGCCAGCTGTGAACGCTGTCGGCTGGTTGAGGCGAACAATTCCGCCCAGCGTGCGGGACAGCTTGGCCACATTCAGGCTGTAGCGCCAAAACTGATGCATGTCCACGCCAGCAATCATTCGGAACGCGCCCGCCACGGCAGCGGCGGTGGCCAGAGACCGGACCTGATTGAGGCCCATCAGTGCCAGAGCTTGCGACACACTGGCGATCTGGCTTGAAAACTGGAACTGTGCCGAGTTGGCCAATTGCAACAGGCGCGAGGTGAGCACGGGATCGGTGTTGATCAGTTGGCTTATTTTGCGCAAATCGGGTTCTTGTTGGTCCAGCTCGTTGAGCAACAAGGCGATGATTTTCGGGATACTGGGCAGCGCCCCGTTTGAGGCAAGCAATTCTTCTAGTGTCATGATTGACATCCCTCGTGGATCAGGGGGCAAATGTACAGGCATTATCCGCCCAGCCCAGCGCCCCAAAAACATGCCAAAATCAAGTTCGAGCGTGAAAGGCAGGCTACCGGCACAGGCCGCTTGAACATCTGGGAAACCACTCCCCCACCTCTTTCAACCTCTACACAGACACCAGAGCATGCGCGTCAAAAACAAATCCATCATCGTGACCGGCTCAGGCGGCGGCATCGGCGAGGGCATTGCCAAACGCCTGGCCCAGGAGGGTGCCAACATCATTGTCAATGATGTCAATGTGGCTTTAGGCGAGAAAGTCGTGGCCGACATCTTGACTGCGGGGGGCGTTGCCTCGTTTTTTGCCGCTGATGTGACCCGCTCGGATGAGGTGCGAGCCCTGGTGCAAGCTGCGGTGGATCGCCATGGCGTGCTGGACGTGATGATCAACAACGCCGGCTGGACGCACCGCAACCGCCCTGCGCTGGAGGTCAACGAAGACGAGTTTGACAAATGTTATGCCGTCAACGTCAAGAGCATCTACCTGGCCACGGTGCACGCTACACCGGTTTTCAGGGCCCAAGGGGGTGGCAGTTTCATCAATATTGCTTCTACCGCGGGCGTGCGTCCCCGCCCTGGTCTGACTTGGTACAACGGCTCCAAGGGGGCGGTGATCACCACCTCCAAATCCTTGGCGGCAGAGCTCGGGCCAGACAACATCCGCGTGAACTGCATCAACCCCGTGTTCAACCCTGACACGGGCCTGGCGGCTGAATTTGCCGGAGGCCCGCTGACCGAGGAACGCAAAGCCCAGTTTCGCGCGAGTATTCCGCTGGGGCGTTTCTCTACCGCGCTGGATGTGGCCAATGCCGCCCTGTACCTGGCCAGCGACGAGGCTGCTTTCATCAGCGGCGTTTGTATTGAGGTTGATGGCGCGCGCTGCGTCTGACACCCGCCCTCACCTGCTCACCTGCCCATGACTGACCAACCTGCGTCCCGCGTTATTCCCTTGATGGATCAGCGCTCGCTGTCGCTGTCGGCCCCGGCTGCCGCGTTCCTGCCGGCGTCACGCCTGTCGGCCACGGGCTTGGTGACGGACACGCTTCAGCGGCCTTTGCGGGATTTGCGCATCAGCGTGACCGATCGCTGCAACTTCCGGTGCAACTACTGCATGCCCAAGGAGATTTTTGACAAGGACTACAAGTACCTGCCGCACAACGCCTTGCTGTCTTTTGAGGAAATCACCCGCATCGCCAGGGTGTTTGTGGCGCACGGCATTCAAAAAATTCGGCTGACTGGCGGTGAACCCTTGTTACGCAAGGGGCTGGAGCATTTGATTGAACAACTGGCCGGGTTGCGCACGGCCGAGGGCCAGCCGCTGGACATCACCCTGACCACCAATGGCTCGCTGCTGGCACGCAAGGCGCGTGATCTGAAGGCCGCAGGGCTGCAGCGTGTGACCGTGAGCCTGGACGGGCTGGATGACGCGGTGTTTCGCAGCATGAATGACGTGGACTTTCCGGTGGCCGACGTGCTGGCCGGCATTGACGCCGCGCAAGACGCGGGCTTGGGCCCGATCAAAATCAACATGGTGGTCAAGCGCGGTACCAACGAACATGAGATCTTGCCGATGGCACGCCGCTTCCAGGGCACCGGCATCGTGCTGCGCTTCATTGAATACATGGACGTGGGCGCCACCAACGGGTGGCGCATGAACGAGGTGCTGCCCTCGCGCGACGTGGTTCAACTGATCCACAGCGAGTTACCCCTGGTGCAACTGGACCCGTCGTCCCCTGGCGAGACGGCCGAGCGCTGGGGCTATGCTGACGCCTTGGGGCAGCACGACAAGACACGGGGTGAAATTGGCGTCATCAGCAGCGTGACGCAGGCCTTTTGCGGGGACTGCAACCGCGCCCGCCTGTCAACCGAAGGTCAGTTGTACTTGTGCCTGTTTGCATCAAAGGGTTACGACCTGCGCACACTGGTGCGCGAGCAAGCCAGTGACCAGGACCTGATCTCGGCCATCGGGCACATCTGGGCTGGCCGCACTGACCGCTACTCCATGCTGCGCAGCGCCATGGCCCCGGACGCCGGCACCGACGGGCGCCGGGTTGAAATGAGCTACATCGGAGGTTAATTTGATCAACCCAACTGACATTACCGGACTGATTCTGGCCGGTGGACGGGGCTCCCGCATGGGTGGCATCGATAAAGGCCTGCAAAACTTCAACGGCCTGCCGCTGGCCTTGCACACCCTGACCCGCTTGCAAATGGGCGGCGGGGTGGGCTCCATCATGCTCAACGCCAACCGCAACCTGGCGGCCTATGAGTCCTTTGGCGTCTCGGTGTGGCCCGATGTGCTGGCCGATTACGCCGGGCCGCTGGCCGGGTTTTTGACCGGGCTGGAGCGCTGCGAAACGCCTTTTCTGGTGACGGTTCCGTGCGACACGCCCCTGCTCCCGCTGGACTTGGTGCCGCGCCTTGCCCAGGCACTGGACGAGCAGGACGCAGACATTGCCATGGTGGCTGCGCCCGAGCGGGGCAAAGACGGCCAGATGACGCTGCGGGCTCAACCCGTGTTTTGCCTCATGCGCGTGGACCTGATGGAGAGCCTGGTGGAATTCACCCAGAGTGGCGGCCGCAAGATCGACGCCTGGACTGCCCTGCACAAGACGGTAGTGGTGCCGTTTGACCTGCCAGGCGACGACCCCAAGGCGTTTTGCAACGCCAACACACTGGCTGAACTGCACGAGCTGGAGAGTTAATGAGCATGAAAACCCTGGATCTCATTGCCCAGGAGCTGGCGGGCTATGACCCACAGTCACTGCCTGCGGCCAGCGTGAACGAATTTTTATCCCGTCTGGTCGACCCGGTGACCGAATTTGAAGCCATCGGGATTTTTCAGGCGCTGGACCGGGTGCTGGCCCAAGATGTGATGTCGCCCATCAGCGTGCCTGCGCACGACAACTCGGCCATGGATGGTTTTGCCTTTGACGGGACCCCACTCCAGCGCAACGTGCCCCTGACACTGAAAGTGGTGGGCACCGCCCTGGCCGGCAAAGCCTGGCAAGGCCAGGTGCACCCGGGCGAGTGCCTGAAAATCATGACGGGTGCGGTGATGCCGGCCGGGCTGGACACGGTAGTACCGCAGGAGTTTGTGACTCGCTCGGAGGAAGCCGGCACCATCACCGTGCCGGCTGGGCTGCTCCAGGTCGGCGACAACCGGCGACTGCGCGGTGAAGATCTGATGCAGGGCAAGCCCGCAATGGCGCAAGGCGCACGACTCACACCCGCCGCCTTGGGCCTGCTGGCGAGCCTGGGGCTGGAACAAGTCACGGTTTGGCGGCGCTTGCGGGTGGCCTATTTCTCAACCGGTGACGAAATCCTGAGCTTGGGTGAGGCACCCCGCGAAGGCGCGGTGTATGACAGCAACCGCTACACCGTGTTTGGCCTGCTGACGCGCCTGGGGTGCGAGGTCATCGACATGGGCGTGGTGCGCGACGAACCCGCCCTGCTGGAAGCCGCTTTCACCCAAGCCGCACAGCAAGCCGATGCCATCATCACCAGCGGGGGCGTGAGCGTGGGCGAGGCCGACTACACCAAAGCGATGATGAAAAAGCTGGGAGACGTGGTGTTTTGGCGCATTGCCATGCGCCCTGGCCGCCCCATGGCCGTGGGACGAATTATCAAGACTGAATCAGCCTCTGGCCGGCAAGATATAACGGCTTACAGCTCCCAAAAAGAGAGTAACTCAAACACGCCCAAAGCCGCTATTTTATTTGGCCTGCCCGGCAACCCGGTGGCGGTGATGGTGACATTCCTGGCTTTTGTGCGCCCTGCCCTGCTGCAGATGATGGGCTGCACGGCTGCAGCTCCACCGCTGCTCAAGGCCCACAGTCTGGAGCCGCTGCGCAAGAAGCCGGGTCGCACAGAGTACCAGCGTGGCACCGTCACCACCGCCCCAGATGGCCGCCTGTGCGTCCACGCCGCAGGCAACCAGGGGTCGGGGGTGCTCAGCTCCATGGTGCAGGCCAACGGGCTCATCGTGCTGCACCACCACCAGGGCGATGTGGCCCCGGGCGATGAAGTCGATGTGATGGTGTTTGACGGTGTGATTTGAGCCGGTTCAGGTCACATCGGCGGCGCCCGGGTGACTGCTCAGCGTGGGCTCGGTACGGGGACCTGGTGCGTGTTTGCGTGCCAGCAGGGTGTACATGGTGGGCACCACAAAGATCGTGAGCAAGGTGCCCAGACTCATGCCGCCCACTATCACCCAGCCAATTTGTTGACGGCTCTCGGCGCCAGCGCCGCTTGCCAGTGCCAGCGGCACGGCGCCCAGCACCATGGCGCCGGTGGTCATCATGATGGGGCGCAGCCGCTGCGCCGCTGAGCGTTGAATGGCCTCCAGCGTGCCAACCCCTTGCTCACGCAGCTGGTTGGCAAACTCCACAATCAAAATCCCGTGCTTGGTGATCAGGCCCACCAGCGTGATCAGTCCAATCTGGCTGAACACATTGAGCGTACCGCCTGACCACTTGAGCGCCAGCAAGGCCCCCGCCATCGACAACGGCACACTGAGCAAGATGACGAAGGGGTCAACAAAGCTCTCAAACTGCGCTGCCAGCACCAAGAAGATAAAGACCAGGGCCAGAACAAAGACCAGCGTCAACGAGTCTGATGATTTGCGGAACTCCCGGCTGGTGCCATCCAGGTCGGTGGCATACCCCGGCTTGAGTACTTTTTTGGCCGTGCCATCCAGGAAATCCAGCGCTTCGCCCAGCGCGTAAGTGGAGGAGAGATTGGCGGTGATGGTGGCCGAACGGCGCTGTCCAAAGTGATTGAGCTCACGGGGAACCACCACCTCGCGAATGGTGATCAGGGCTGACAACGGGATCATGGCGTCACCCTTGCCACGCACAAAAATCTTTTCAATGTCGTCCGGTGTCTCGCGCCCGGTGGGGTTGGTCTGCACGATCACATCATATTGTTCGCCCTGGCGCTTGTAGCGTGTGACCTTGCGCCCCCCCAACATGGTCTCTACCGCGCGGGCAATCAGGTCGACACCCACACCCATGTCGGCGGCGCGCTCACGGTCCACTTCCAGCTTGATCTCGGGCTTGTTCAGTCGCAAATCGGAGTCCACCTGGACAAACCCCGGGTTCTTGGCCAGTTCATCCGTGAACTCCTTCACGGTCTTGGCCAGGTTTTCGTAACTGTCTGAAGTCATGATCACGTAGCTCACGGGACGCTGGCTAAAGCCCTGCCCCAGGGAGGGCGGCGTGATGGGGAACACGGTCACACCCGACAAACTCGACACCCGTGGAGTCATCTCCCGCGCCATTTCCTGCGTGGTACGGGTACGCTCTTCCCAAGGTGTGGCGCGCAGGAAGATATTGCCTTGGGCCACCGTGGGGTTGCCGATATTGGCAAAAATGCGGTCGAATTCAGGAAAACTCTCCCCGATTTTCTCAATCTCTTTGGCATAGCGGTTGGTGTACTCCAGCGTAGCGCCGTCCGGTCCATTGATTCGCGCCAGCACCACACCCCGGTCTTCCAGGGGAGACAACTCGCGCTTGAGATCTGACAGCACCACCCAGGAGACAGCCGCACTGCCCACCATCACGGCCACCACCACCCAGCGCTGCTGGAGTGTCCAGAACAACACACGCTCATAACCCCGGTTGATGGCCTGCAAAATACGCTCCATGCCACGGTCAAAGCGGCTCGGTGCGGGGTTGTGGCGCAGCAACAGCGACGACATCATGGGCGAAAGGGTCAGCGCCACCAAGCCCGACACCACCACCGCGCCGGCCAGAGCCAGCGCAAACTCGGTAAACAGGCGTCCGGTGCGACCCGGTGCAAAGGCCAGTGGCGCGTACACCGCCACCAGCGTCATGGTCATCGCCACAATGGCGAAACCCACCTCCCGGGCGCCCTTGATGGCGGCCTGGAATGGCGCCATGCCTTCTTCGATGTGCCGGTAGATGTTCTCCAGCATCACGATGGCATCGTCCACCACCAGGCCAATCGCCAGCACCAGGGCCAAGAGCGTGAGCGTATTGATGCTGAAGCCCGCCAGGGCCATCAACGCAAAGGTGCCGATCAACGACACCGGAATGGTGATGAGCGGAATCAGGGACGCACGCAGTGTGCGGAGAAACACAAAAATCACCAACGCCACCAAGACAGAGGCTTCCAGAATGGTCACAAACACGGCCTTGATGGACCGGTCAATGAACACCGAGTTGTCGTTGGCCACTTCGATCGTCACACCGGCTGGCAAATCGGCCCGCAACTTGGTGAGCAACTCGCGCACCCCGGACGACAAATCCAGCGGATTGGCCGTCGCCTGGCGGATCACACCGACACCCACGGAGTCGCGGCCATTGAGTCGAACGCTGGAGCGCTCATCAACCGGCCCCTCTTGCACCCGGGCCACATCGGCAATGCGCACGGGCAAACCGTTGACCGTGCGGATCACCACCTGGCCAAACTGTGGCGCAGTTTGGAGGTCGGTCGCCGCAGTTACATTGAACTCGCGCTGGCGGCTCTCAATGCGCCCTGCCGGCACTTCCAGGTTGGAGCGTCGCAGCGCGTCCTCCACGTCTTGCACCGTCAAGCGGTAGGCCGCCAGCTTGTCAGGGTCGATCCAGACCCGCATGGAGAACTTGCGCTCACCATACACATTCACCTCGGCGGCACCTGGCGCAGTCTGCAACACCGGCTTGACCAACGTGTTGGCCATCTCGGACAGCTGCAAGGCATTGTGGGTGTCCGAACTCAGGGCCAGAAAAATGACCGGAAAAGACTCGGCCTCGACTTTGGCAATCACGGGCTCATCAATACCCTGTGGCAGGCGCTGGCGTACCCGGGTGACCTTGTCGCGGACATCCGCTGCGGCCGCATCGGCGTCACGGGTGAGCGCAAAACGCACCGAAATCTGGCTTCGCTCCTGGCGACTGGTCGAGGTGACCACGTCCACCCCTTCGATGCCAGCCAGCGAGTCCTCCAGCACTTTGGTGACCTGCGCCTCAATCACCTCGCTCGATGCGCCGGTAAATACGGTGGTGACAGACACCACGGGCTCATCGATCTGGGGGTACTCGCGCACGGTCAGACGGTCAAAGGACACGGCCCCGACCAGCACAATCAACAGGGTCAGTACGGTGGCAAAGACCGGGCGACGGATGGAGGTTTCAGCGAGTTGCATGGGGCGCTCCGGTGGTCAGCGGCTGGCCGCCGGTGAGGGGGCCGAAGCAGCGCCCTTTGGTGGCTGGCCCAGCGCCACAATGCGCAGCGGTGTGCCGTCGCGCTGCAGGCGCTGTTGTCCCGCCACCACCACGGTTTGTCCATCCGTCAGACCCTGGGTGATCTCGACCTTGCCGGCGCGACGCGACCCGAGTTTCACCTCTTGACGCAGCGACACGAATTCGGTCCCAGGGGGCACATTGGCTGCCGGGGCGGGCAGCTCGGCAGGCGTGACTACCTTGATCACGAACTGGCGTCCGCCTTGCGGCACGATCGCCTCTTCGGGCACGACCAAAGCCGCGTCGTTGACTGAAAAAACAGTCTTGACGCGTGCGAACATGCCCGGACGCAGCGGCTCCATGGCCGCCATGCCACCCTCGGCGCGCTTGCCGCCCAGCGCTGATTCACCCAGGGTATTGGGCAGCAAGGCCCGCACGCTCACCGAGCGGCCGTTGGCATCAATCAGGGGATCGATCGCCTCGATGCGGGCCTTGAAAGCACGCCCCGGGAAGGCGTCAAGGGACAGCCCGACCTCTTGTTTGGGCTTGAGCTTGCCCTGGTAGCGCTCAGGCAGCCTGAAATCCACGTACATGCTGCGGATGTCCTCCAGGTTCACCAGGTCTGCACCATCCTTCACGTAATCGCCGAGGTTGACGTTGCGCAG
>CAZBKX010000364.1:0-3182 GCA_964492535.1 uncultured Rhodoferax sp.
CCGTCACCGTGCTGGAGGCCACCGAGTTGCGCACCGTCTACCTCGACCCCAGCGCCACACCCACCGACTGGCAAGGCTGCAGGGTGCTGGTGGTGAGCAGCCTGCTGCGCGAGCTGATTCATGCCCTGCAAGGCTCCCCCGAAGGCGTGCGAGATGACGCCCTCATGGCGCTCACCCTGTACGAAATCACCCATGCCGACACCCAGACCCTGGGTGTGCCTCTGCCGCGGGACAAGCGCTTGCGATCCCTGTGCGAAGCCGTGCTGCGCTCACCGGGCAAGCGGGGCACGCTGTCGGACTGGGCTGAGCACATCGGTGCCAGCGAGCGCACGGTCGCCCGACTGTTCAGGACCGAGCTGGCCACCAGCTACCCGCAATGGCGACAGCAAGCGGTGCTGGCACACGCCCTGCCCATGCTGGCACGCGGCGCGCCCGTGAGCCAGGTGGCCAGCGCCAGTGGCTACACCAGTGACAGCGCGTTCTCGGCCATGTTCAAGTCCGCCATGGGGCAGTCACCCAGCCACTTCTCAAACAAAAATAGCGTCTAGCCGCCGATTTATATGGGTCTTATAGCTAATTTATATAGCAATTGAACCCAGCATGTGACCCGCAAGTTTTGGAGGTTAGGTCCGCCCTGGCCAGCCTTGCCACCGCCCTCCTGGCCCGTAAAAATTAATAGCACTCAAGGCAATCAACACGCCGGCCAGAGCCCCAAAAGTCTTAAAAACCTACAGTTTCATCTCCAACCCGGCATTGAAACTGGTGCGACCCCGGCTCAGGGTGCTGCTTCCACTGTCAGTGCCATACCGGGTTTGCGACAGGGAATCCAAAGGCGCCAGGTTGTTGGCCGACACCCGCAGCGACAAACTGCGGCTAAAGACCCACTGCGCAAACACATCCAGACTGCGAGCACGCGTCACATCCAGCGACTGCTGGGCCGTTTGCTGGGTCAGGTAGCCGGGCGTGAAAGCTAGGCTGCCACCCACGGTCAAGGGCTTGTCGGCAAACCGGTAGTCGAACCCAAAGGTGCCCGACCAGGGTTGCTGCCCGTCCAGCCGGTTGTTGGGCCCGACCAATGCCGCCACGCGGGAGCGGTAAAAACTGAGCGAGCTGCGCACATTCAAAGGCGTTTTGGGATCAAACACGGCGGGCAGCAGCTCGGCAGCACGGCCCTTGACCTCCAGCTCCAGCCCGCTCGTTTGCGCCTTGGAGAAATTGACCGGTTGAGACACCCAGCGTGGGGTTTGCGCCCAACTCACGGTTTGCAGCGAGGTGACGTTGCGCACCAAGTCATTGACACTGCGGTGAAACACGGCCACGCTGACCAGTCCGCCTGCGGGCAAGTATTTTTCCAAGGCAACATCCAGCCCTGTCGCGAGTTCGGGGGTCAGGTAGGGGTTGCCCTGACGGTCGGGTGAGAGCTCCGTGTTGCGGGTAGTGGTGTCAGGGAACAGGCTGCTGATTGCGGGACGGGCCAGCAACTGCGCGGGGGTAGGCGCCTTGTAACTGCGCGAGACGCTGGCGCGAACCATGTCGCGCCCGGTAGGCGTGAGCTTGTAATTAAGGTGCCACATGGGAGTGATCACGCTGCTGGTGTTGGTCAGCATCGCGCCGGTGCCCTGGCTTTGGGTCTCAATGCGCTCGCCGCGCAGGCCCAGGTAGCTGGACCATTGCTTGTTGATCTCCCACTCGTCCTGAATAAACAGCGCCTGACGCGTGATGCGCGCGGCAAACGGCTGGCCCTCCAGCTCCGAGACCTGGGGCAAGCCGCGCTCGGTGACGGTTCTCTTTTCTTCGCGCTCGCGCCACTCCAGATCCCAGCCCGCCGTGAGGCTGTGCGCGTCATTGAGCAAGCGGCTGTATTTGCCGGCCTGGGTCAGCCCGGTGTCGCTGTTCTCGCCAATGGATCGGCGCTGGGGCAAGCCGTCGCGCACAGTCTGGCTGTCAGAGGTGCCTTTTGAGGAGCGCAAACCGGCCTTGAGCTCCAGACGGTCTGCCGCGCTGTAGTGGTTGACCCATTGCACATTGCTGCGCACGTTTTGCCATGTGCCCCGGGTGGTGCCGTCATCCTCCAGGCTGGGCGAGCCGCTCAGCACCTGATTCACATAGTTGACGCGGTTGTTCCAGTCACCCCGTTGCAAAAACGATTGCCAGGTGAGGGTTTCATCGTCGCTGATGCGCCAGTGCAGGCGCGGCCCCATGTTGAAACCCTGCCCATACGACAACTGATCGGACGATTGCTCGGACCGGGACGCCAGCAAGTCCGTGCCTGGCTGGGTGCGATCCACCATCGTCTGGCTGAGCCTGCGCCACTCAAAGACCGAGATCGGCAGGGACAGGGAGACACCGCCCCAACGCTCGCCGTAGGTGAAGGTGCCCGAGGCCGTGGGTCGGTCCGCGTTGTAACCCAGGCCCAGGCGCAGATCGCGCTGCAAGGCGCGGGGCGCCTCTTTCAGGATGATGTTGATGGAGCCGGCCACGGCTTGGGCGCTTTGGTCTGCCGTGGTGCCTTTGGTCACCTCGATGCGCTCCACTTGAGCCGGGTCCAGTTGATCCAGCGCGAAGCCAGGTGGCGCGGGGTCGCCATTGAGCAGCACCTGGGTGTAGCCGGCACCCAAGCCCCGCATGCGCGGCGCATTGCCCTGCATGTTGACACCCGGCAGACGCTTGAGGACATCGGCCAGGTTGGTGTCGCCAAACTTGTCCATTTCCTCCCGGCCGTAGACTTGTTTGGCCACTTGAGAGCGGCGGCGCAGGTCGTTGTCAGTAGGCTGGCGGGCCATGATCTCCACCCGCTCGAGACGCGCGCCGGGCGCAGGGGCCTGCGAATCGCCCGGTACATCTTGGGCCAGGCTCGGGGGTATCAGCGTGGCAGACAATCCAGACACCAGGGTCACGCGGGAAAGGACAAGAGTGAGGCGATTCAAGGAAAACTCCGGTGATGGGAAGCAGCGTCTGCCTGTGGACTAACAGCGCAGGAAGAAGCCCGTATTTTCCACGAGCCTTAAAACCGCAGGGTGCCCGCGGGTTACCTCAAACCCAGCGGGTCGGTAGCCCTCCCATCGCCAATGACCGGGCCGAGCTTGAAAATGCCGCTCACCCGCAAGGCGGGCTGGCCGTCTGCACTGACCAGGCCCAGAGGAAACTTTGCAGACCTTGATGCCTTACCTGTCCAGGCTGCG
>CAZBKX010000365.1:0-9214 GCA_964492535.1 uncultured Rhodoferax sp.
CCGCTAATGCATAGTCGCGATCCGCCATATTTTTGACGGAAAGACCCAGTTTGAGTGTGCGGGAGTAGTCATAGTTGAGGGACGTGTCAAGAACAATATAGGACGGCAGTGTGGTGGTGTTGGCGGCATTGCCCGGACGCACGCCGACGTAGCGTGCCCCAAAGCCAGCCTGCCATTGGGGCGCAAACCGATACGCTGTCCAAACGCTGGCGGTACGCTCTGGCACGCCGGTGGGTGTGTTGCCATTGCGTGTGACGAGGCTTCCTGAAACCAGTTCTTTGAAGTCATCAAAGCGTGCACGCAAAAAGGCGGCGTTGACGTCAATAGTCCAATCGCGCAAGGGTTCGGCTGCAAACGCCAGTTCAATGCCCGTGGAAGATTGCTGGCCGATCTGCTGGGTAACACTGGGGTTGCTCACATCACGCGAGAGCAGATTTCGCTTTTCGATCTTGTACAAGGCAGCCGTCCACTCGCCTTTCAATGCCGGCACCGCGCCCTTGGCGCCGCCCTCCCATTGACGCCCCTTGGTCAAATCCAGGGTGTTTCCACCACCGGGCAGCGAAAGCGCACCGGACAAGGGATCAGTTCCCGTTGCAATCTGACCGTAAAGCGCCAGCGCTTCGGTGGGCGACCACACCGCGCCCAAACGGCCAGTCAAGGGTGAATATTTTTTGACCAGGTTGACGCCGCTTCGCAGGTCGGTGTTGTCGAGCGACATCCGCTCGCTGCGCAGACCGGCCACCAGCTTCCATCGGGGCGTGAGGTCGAGGGCATTTTCGGCAAACAGTGCGGTGGTTTGCAGCTTGGAATCGCGTCCGGGGAGGGTGGGCACCGGGCTGATAAAAATGCCCGGGCTAAAGCCGAAGGGGTCCACAGTGCTGGTACCGCCGTAGGGCGAGTTGTTGGTGTGCATAAGTCGGGTCCGGTACCAGTCCAGGCCGACGATGAGTCGGTTCTTCATGCCACTCAAGTTGCCATCAAAGGTGGCGTCAAAGCGGTTTCCGGTTTGTTGCTGGTCATGCAGAATTTCGAGATAGTCGCCCCGGTTTACCCGGTTGCCCGCCGTGTTGAATACGTAGCTCTCGGTATTGCGCCAGTGCCGGTCTGTGGTGAGGTGGTATGTCTCGTTGCGCAGGCGAACACCTGCGCTTGCCCTGTAGTCCAGCTTGGCACGCCAGATGCGGTCGTCGTACTGAACCACCGAGTCCGACACGTTGAAGTTAGTCCGACGCAGACGGTCGTCGAGAACGCCATTGCGCAGCGGTGTGCCGAAATACCGCGCATCGTTATTGACGCCGCCGTCCAGCGACAGCGTCACATCCAGATCACGGTGGGGACGCATGGCCAGTGCCAGCGCGTAGTTATGACGCTGGAGATCCATGAACTGACGAAAACCTTGACTTTTTTCTGCATCAAGGTAGAGCGAGTAAGCCAGGAGATCATTGATGGGGCCGCTCAGCCCGACGCCACCCTGCACGGTGTTGAAAGAACCCAGGCTTAAAAACGCTTCGCGCTGCTGTGTCTCAAAGCTGGGGCGCTTGCTCACATAGTTCACGGCAGCGCCGATGGCGCCGTCACCGTACAACACGGAAGCCGGGCCGCGCAGTACTTCAACCGAGGCCATCGGCCAAGTCGAAAACGGGTAAGTGATGGTGCCTGACGCGACGATTAGCCGCGTGCCGTCCACCAGCTGCGCTACCGAGTTATGGCCAGAAAAGCCCCGCGAAACCAAACTCGTGCCGCCGTTGCCAGGCGCTGGCGCCTCAGTGATTCCGGGCATTCGCACAGCGGCGTCTTGTGCGCGGGTCAGGTTGCGTTCAGCGATGTCGGCACTCCCCAGGCTGCTGACGCTGGCGGGTGTTTCACGCGCGGTCAGGCCCAAGCGCGAGCCGGTGCTGCTGGGCAAGTCCAGGCCAAGGGTGCTGCCCGGTGACGTAGCCGTGCCCGTCACCAACACAGTGGGTAGTTCGCTGGCCGTCGCGGTTGTTTGGGCTGCGGCAGTTTGAGCGAGGCAGATCAGGGCTGCAAGCGCCAGAGGGGTGCGATAGATGTACATAAGTGCGCTCAAAAATGGAAGCAAGTTCAGAGATGTGCGACCGAGGTTGGTCGCAAGCGACAGCTGTGGGGCTCTTCAACCGGTGGCGACACACAACGTCAAGCCTTTTTCAAGGACCTCACGAGGCAGGTCTTTGCCAATGAAAACGATCTTGGTGTTGCGGACCTCGCCCTTTTTCCAGGCATTGCCCATGTCGGCGCCCATCAGCATGTGCACCCTGAAAGATCACCCGCCGGTGCTCGCCCTGCACATTCAGAACGCCCTTGTAGCGCATCATTTGTGCGCCATAGACCTGCACCATGCTGCCCAGAAAGTCCTCAAGACGTTCCAGGTCCAGCGCCCGGTCTTCGCGAAACACAAACGAGGTCACATCGTCGTCATGCTCATGCGACACATCGTTCAAGAACTCAGGCTCAATCTCCAGAATCGCATTCAGGTTGAAGCCCCGAATGTCCAGCAGGTCGTCAATGGCGGCTACGCCATGGCGGGCCTCGCTAATTTTTGCGCGCGGGTTCATGCGGGCCAGCCGGCGGCGCAGGGCCGGCAGGTCTTCGGCGGGCACCAGGTCGGTTTTGGTCAACAAAATGCGGTCCGCAAAGCCCACCTGCTCTTGCGCCTCGTGGTGTTCGTCAAGCTGGATTGGCGCGTGCACGGCATCCACCAGCGTGACGATGGCGTCCAGCAAGTAGCGCTGGCTGATGTCTTCGTCCACAAAAAAGGTTTGCGCCACGGGCGCGGGGTCGGCCAGGCCCGTGGTTTCGATCACCACGCGGTCAAAGTGCAGCGTGCCCGCCTTCCTTTTGGCCGCCAGCTCACCCAAGATGCGCACCAGGTCGCCCCGCACGGTGCAGCAAATGCAGCCGTTGTTCATCTCGATGATTTGCTCGTCCTGGTTTTGCACCAGCAGCTCGTTGTCAATGCCGGCTTCGCCAAATTCATTTTCAATGACGGCAATGCGGTGCCCATGGGGCTGTTTGAGGATGTAGTTGAGCAGGGTGGTTTTGCCACTGCCCAAAAAGCCTGTGAGGATGGTGACGGGGATGAGGGTGTTGTTCATGTATGACTCCATAGGTTTCTTAAGAGCTTGTGAGGAAAAAAATGAAAATCAACGCCCGTTTGGGGGCGAATCAAGCACCAGCACCAAGCGGGTCAGTCCGCTTCCGCTGATACGAGGTGAGCGGTGGACGATGCCCCCGTCATGTGGCTGGCCGGGCCAGCCACAGCCTTTGAACATCGCCACGTCGCCAGTCGTCATGGCCTGCGCATGCAGCGTGTCGTCGTCAGGACGGGCCAGCACCTGGTGAGCCCATTCGGACAACACCCATTGCGTGGCAGGGCCGCGGTAGGTGCAGATCAGACGCAGCGGCACACAGTCGCGGTGCCAGCGGCTGCAGGCGTTGTGGTTGACCAAATCGAGCCGCAACCGCACGGTGTTGCTGCCTGTCAGTTTGGCAAATACAGCCACGTGAGCAGCCACATCGGCGACGAACTCATCGCGGGCGGGGTGGTGTGGCGTGTTGCAGGCATCGCAGATGGCGTGCACCGCGTCCCAAGCCTGATGCGGTTCGAGCGTCAGCCGGGCAGTGGGTAAAGCGTCGGCTGGCAGTGCGTTCAACCAGTCGATACCCGCCCAGCCGGGGCGTTGCCACAACGCCAACTCGATGCCGGGATGCTCAATGGTCTGCAGAGTTTGTGCGGCCGCACCCAAACACACAGATTCACAGGCAAGGCCAGCTGCAGGCATGGCTGGGGCAGAGTACGCTGTCACGTCAATTCACCTTCACTCACGCCAGCTGTGCCACCGGTCGGGGCAATCGGGTATCTTTTAGGGACCGTGGCGCACACCCCTGCACTCGCTGCTGGATGGCGGCAATGTGCTCCGGCGTGGTGCCGCAGCAACCGCCCACGATGTTGAGCAAGCCATCCTGGGCGAATTCGCCCAGCAGACGAGAGGTGACCTCGGGTGTTTCGTCAAAACCGGTTTCGCTCATCGGGTTGGGCAGCCCGGCATTGGGGTAGCAGCTGATGAAGGTGTCGTCCGCCACACTGGCCAGCTCCTGCAGGTACGGGCGCATCAGCGCCGCACCCATGGCGCAGTTCAAGCCCACGGTGAGTGGTCGCACATGGCGCACACTGTGCCAAAAGCCGGCCACGGTTTGGCCGCTCAAAACGCGTCCCGAGGCATCTGTCACGGTGCAGCTGAGCATCACCGGCAAGCGCTCGCCACTGGTTTCAAAAAACTCATCAATTGCAAAAATGGCGGATTTGGCGTTGAGTGTGTCAAAGATGGTTTCCACCAGCAGCACATCGGCACCGCCTTCAACCAAACCCTCCACCTGTTCGAGGTAGGCGGCGCGCAATGCCTCGAAGTCTGTGTTGCGGGCCCCGGGATCATTCACGTCGGGGCTGATGCTGGCCGTGCGGGGTGTGGGCCCCATGGCGCCCACGACAAAGCGTGGTTTCTCCGGCGTACTCAAAGCGTCGCAAGCCGCCCGGGCCAATCGGGCGGCAGCCACATTCATCTCCCGGGCCAAGTGGGCAAGCTGATAGTCCTCCTGTGCGATGGACGTGGCCCCGAATGTGTTGGTCTCGATCATGTCAGCGCCAGCCATCAGGTAGGCGGTATGGATGTCTGCAATGACGTCTGGCCGGGTCAGGTTGAGCAACTCGTTGTTGCCCTTGAGTTCGTGCGCGTGGTCTGCAAAGCGCGCACCCCGAAACTCGGCTTCAGTGAGTTTTCGCGGCTGAATCATGGTGCCCATGGCCCCGTCCAGCATCACGATGCGCTGTTGCAGCAGCCCGGGTAAGGCTTGGGCACGGGTGTAGCGGTGCTGAAGATTCTGGAACATCATGCGGCAAGGGTCGAGAGGGTTTTCAGGCGATCGGCACCCTCGGTCAGGTCCCACGTCCCCAACTTGTCACCGCCATGGTCACGCACCGATACCGTGCTGTTGGCCACTTCCTCGGCCCCTATCACCAACAGGTAGGGCACGCGCAGCAGGGTTTGCTCGCGGACTTTGTAGCCAATTTTTTCGTTGCGGATGTCGCATTCGGCGCGCAACCCGGCTTTGCGCAGCGTGCGGACCACTTGGCGTGCATAGTCTCCGTGCGCCTCGGTGATGGACATCACGGTGACCTGGACCGGTGCCAGCCAGGCCGGCAGCTTGCCAGCGTAGTGTTCCAGCAGGATGCCGATAAAACGCTCCAGTGAGCCAAACAAGGCGCGGTGCAGCATGACCGGGCGCTTGCGGCTGCTGTCCTCGCTCACATAGTCAATGTCAAACCGCTCAGGCAGGTTCATGTCCACCTGCAAAGTGCCGCATTGCCAATCGCGGCCAATGGCATCTCGCAGGACAAACTCCAGTTTGGGGCCGTAAAAGGCGCCTTCACCGGGGTTGAGTGTGTAGGGTAGTTTGATCCCGTCAAGTGCGTTGACCAGCGCCCCTTCCAGCAAGTCCCAGGTGGCGTCATCGCCCATGCGGTTGGCTGGGCGGGTAGAGAGCTTGATGGCCACGTCTTCAAAGCCAAACTGGCGGTAGATGTCCAGCACCAGGGCCACCACGTCGCGGCACTCCTGGTCCATTTGCTGGGGGGTGCAAAAAATGTGCGCATCGTCCTGGGTGAAGTGACGCACCCGCATCAGGCCGTGCAAGGCGCCCGAGGGCTCATAGCGGTGGACTTTGCCAAATTCCGCCATGCGGATGGGCAGGTCACGGTAGCTTTTGAGGCCGTGCTTGAAGAGCGACACACCACCGGGGCAGTTCATGGGCTTGAGCGCAAACACACGCTTGTCTTCGGTGGTGGTGGTGAACATGTGGTCGCGGTAGTTGGCCCAGTGGCCAGACAACTCCCACAGGCTGCGGTCCATCACGTCGGGGGTGTTTACCTCGACATAGCCTGCGTCTTCCTGGCGGCTGCGCATGTACTGAATCAGTTGCTGAAACACCGTCCAGCCGCGGGGGTGCCAGAACACCGCGCCCGGTGCATCGTCCTGAAAGTGGAATAAATCCAGCTCGCGCCCCAGCTTGCGGTGGTCGCGCTTCTCGGCTTCTTCCATGCGCTGCAGGTAGGCGTCCAGGCTGGCCTTGTCGGCCCACGCGGTGCCATAAATGCGTTGCAACTGTTCGTTTTTGGCGTCACCCCGCCAGTAGGCGCCGGCTAGCTTGGTGAGCTTGAAGGCTTTGAGGAAACGGGTATTGGGTACGTGGGGACCACGGCACATGTCCACGTATTCCTGATGATGGTACAAGCCCAAGTCGGTCTCATTGGGCATGTCATCAATCAGCCGCAGCTTGTAATCCTCGTCGCGCTGGGTAAACACGGCAACGGCTTGGGCGCGGGGAGTCACCCGTTTGATGACCGCATAGTCCTGTGCAATGAGATCGCGCATGCGCTGCTCAATAGCGGCCATGTCGGCGGGTGTGAAGGCGCGCTCGTAAGCAATGTCATAGAAGAAGCCGTCGGCAATCACGGGCCCGATCACCATTTGCGCCGTTGGATGCAGTTGCTTGAGGGCGTGCCCCATCAAATGCGCGCAGGAGTGGCGGATGATGTCGACCCCTTCGGCATCCTTGGGCGTGATGATCTGGAATGTTGCATCGGCCTCAATGGCGTCGCAGGCATCGATCAACTGGCCGTTGACTTTTCCGGCCAGTGTGGCTTTGGCCAGTCCCGCACCGATGGATTCAGCGACACGGTAGGGCGTGATGCCTGACGGGTAGGTGCGCACCGACCCGTCAGGCAGGGTCAGGGTGATGTCGGAGGTTTTTTGACCACCGGGATTGTCTGGAATCATGTTTTTTCTGGATGCTCAGAGTTGCGTTGGGTTGGGCACGTCGCCATAGACTTTGTGGGGGTCAAACGTCTTGTGCTCCTCCATGAATTGCAGCGCGCCGCTGTGCATGTGAACCGCGCGGTAGAAACAACTGCGGTAGCCCACATGGCAGCTGGCGCCATTGCCAGCCACATGCACGCGCAACCACACCGCGTCTTGGTCATCGTCAATGCGCATCTCCAGCACTTCCTGGGTCA
Source organism: uncultured Rhodoferax sp. (assembly GCA_964492535.1). Classification (GTDB taxonomy): domain Bacteria; phylum Pseudomonadota; class Gammaproteobacteria; order Burkholderiales; family Burkholderiaceae_C; genus Rhodoferax. The sequence continues at coordinate 7,088 of CAZBKX010000365.1, forward strand.
GGCCGCTGGTCGCTCCTTTGCGCCAGAGCACCTGGCGGCTGCGGCTGAAATAGTGCGCTTTACCGGTGGCGAGCGTGCGTTTCAGGGCTTCGTGATTCATGTAGCCCACCATCAGTAATTCACCGGACGCCGCATCGGTGGTGACGCAAGTGATCAAACCATCGGCATCGAACTTGGGGGCCAGCACAGAGCCCTCTTCGACCTGTTCAATGCTGGTTCGTTGCGCAAAGGCTCCACTTGTGTCAGACATGGTGGCTTCCTTGCCGCGCTGTGGCGCGGATGGCGGCCAGCACCTCGTGGCGCGCTTGTGCGTCGGTGCGATAGAGCCCCAGCAGGCGCTGGGTCATGGTGCTGGAGCCCGGTTTGTAGGCGCCGCGCGTGGTCATGCACATGTGCTCGGCTTCAATCACCACAGCCAGCCCGCGGGGTTGCAAGGCGTCATAAATGGTGTCGGCAATCTGGCTGGTGAGCCGCTCCTGGATTTGCAGGCGCTTGGCATACAAGTCCACCACCCGCGCCAGTTTGCTCAGGCCGACCACTCGCTTGCCCGGCAGGTAGGCGATGTGCGCCAGGCCCACGATGGGGACCAAGTGGTGCTCGCAATGCGACTCGAACCGGATGTTGCCCACTAGCACCATGTCGTCGTAGCCAGCGGCTTCCTCGAATGTGGCTGAGAGCACCGCAGTAGGATTTTCTTCGTAGCCCGAAAAAAACTCGCGGTAGGCGCGGGCCACCCGGTTGGGCGTGTCTAGCAGGCCCTCTCGGGTCGGGTCGTCGCCAGCCCAGCGCAGCAGGGTGCGCACTGCGGCCTCAACCTCCGCCAGCTCGGGGCGTGGTGTGGCTGCAGCCTGTGGCAGGTCTGTGAGATTCATGTTGCGCTCCACGGCGGGCCGATGCTCATGCGTTCTCCACTTCCTCAGTGCGTTCCCATGATGGAAACGGGTCCGGCAACCCCACCCAGCCCTTCATGCCCTTGCGGGTCTCGGTGAAGTTCAGGTGGGCGGCTTTCCAGGCCTGCTCAATCGCGGGGCGGTCCATGTTTTGCCCGATGAACACCACCTCGTTGAGGCGGTCACCGTAGGGCTCTTTCCAGTTGTGCTGGATGCCCGCACGCTCCGGGCTGCCTGCAGCAGGCCAGCGCTCGCGTGGCACCGCAGCCCACCACTGACCCACGGGCTCGTGGGTGGCCACGTTGCCGGCGCGCGAGTAACTCAGCACCCAGCTGGAGCGGCTGGCCAGCCAGACGTAGCCCTTGGCGCGCAGCAGGCCAGGGAAGGGGGCCTCCATGAAGTCCGAAAAACGCTTGGGGTGCAGCGGGTCCACGCTGCGCAGCACAAAGCTGCTGATGCCATAGGCCTCGGTCTCGGGCGTGTGCTTGCCTTCGAGTTCACGCGCCCATCCGGGCATGGCCGCTGCGCGTTCCAGGTTGAATTTGTTTGTGCCCAGAATCTTGTCAAGTGGCACGCGCCCATGGTCTGCATACACGATCTCGGCCACCGGGTTGAGCGCCGTGATGACGGCAGTCACCTCGGCGCGGCGCTTGATGTCCACCAAGTCGATCTTGTTGATGACCACCACGTCGGCAAATTCAATTTGTTCCATGAGCAGGGTCGCCAGGCTGCGGTTGTCGTCCTCGCCCGCGGTTTCACCGCGTTGGGCCAGCAGGTCTTTGCTGCTGTAGTCGTTGAGCAGGTTCAGGGCGTCGACCACGGTCACCATGGTGTCGATGCGGGCCACGTGGTTGAGTGACTCGCCTTCCTCGTCCTCAAAGTCAAAAGTGGAGGCCACCGGCAAGGGCTCGCCAATGCCGGTGGATTCAATCAGCAGATAGTCAAAGCGGCCCTCGGCGGCGAGCTTTCTGACCTCGATCAGCAAGTCCTCACGCAAGGTGCAGCAGATGCAGCCGTTGCTCATCTCCACCATTTTTTCTTCGGTGCGCGACAGCTCGGCGCCGGCGTTGGTGGCGCTCTTGCTGACCAGGGAGGCGTCAATATTGACCTCGCTCATGTCGTTGACGATGACGGCCACGCGCAGGCCTTCGCGGTTGGCCAGGATGTGGTTGAGCAGGGTGGTCTTGCCCGCGCCGAGAAAGCCGGACAACACAGTAACCGGGAGACGTTTATCTTG
>CAZBKX010000366.1:0-2255 GCA_964492535.1 uncultured Rhodoferax sp.
GTCCGAGCCTGGCAGCCCCGCGCGCGGGTGCAGCACCGCGAAGCCCACGCCGTCCCACTCCCAGCGCATGCCGCGCTCGCAGGATTGCGATGCGACGCCATCGATGTCCGCGGCGCCGAGCGCATCGTTGACCGGCAACGCCGCGAGCAGCCCTGCTGCCCCGCCGGCATGGTCGTTGTCGGCATGGCTGATCACCAGGCGATCGACCCGACGCAAGCCACTCCAGGCCAGCGCCGGCGCCACGATTGCCCCGCCGGCCTCGAAGCGCTCGCTGAAGCGCGGCCCGGCGTCGTAGACCAGGCTGTGCCGGGCGGTGCGCACGACGATGGCGCTGCCCTGCCCCGCATCCAGCATCAGCAGTTCCAGCAGCGGCGGCGCGGCGCGCGCGGGCAACACCAGAGGCAACACCAGCGCCACACCCGCCGCGCGCGCGGGAAATCCGCGCGGCAGCAGCAGCCACAGCGTGCCGAGCAGCGCGAACACGATGCGCCAGCCATCGGGCGCCGGCGCCAGCGCGGGCAGTACCGGGCTGATCGCGGCGGCGCGTTCCAGCAGCCACGTCAGCAGTTCCAGACCGAGCAGCGCGAGCTTCAGCAGCGGCCAGGCGAACGCATCGCCCAACGCCAGGAGCAGGCAGCCGGCAAGTGCTGCCGGCACGACCACCAAGTCCGCGAGCGGAATCGCCACGGCATTGACCAGCGGCGCCAGTGGCGCCTGCGACTGCCCGGCGAGCAGCAGCGGGCACCACAGCGCGACCCCCACCACCAGTTGCGGCAGCCACAGCAGCTGCACGCGCGCAGGCGGCGCCAGGCGCCCGGCAAACGCCAGCAGCAACGCACCCACGGTGATGAAGCTCAGCCAGAATCCGGTTTGCATCGCGGCCAGCGGCTGCACCACCAGCACCGCGAGCAGCGCCAGCGCATACGCGAGCCAGGGCTGCAGGTGCCGCTCGCGCAGGCCGAACAGGAACAGCACGCCGACCATGAGCAGCGCGCGCTGCACCGACACGCCCATGCCGGCGAGCGCGCCGTAGGCGATCGTGGCCGGCGCCGCCGCGAGCATGCCCCAGCTGCGCGCGGGCAGCACCAGCAGAGCCCGCGGCCACGCCCGCGCCGCGAATCCGGCGAGCGCCATCACCAGCATGGCCACCAGGGTGATGTGCATGCCGCTGATCACCATCAGGTGCGTGGTGCCGGTGCGCGCGAACAACGCCCAGTCGGCAGGGGAAAAGCGCGAGGCATCACCGAGGGTGACCGCGAGCAGCTTGCCAAGTTGCGGCTCGTCGGCGAGCAGGGCTTCGAGGCGCGCCCGTAGCCGGTAGCGCCAGCGATCCAGCGGCACCCGGCACAGCGCGTCGTCGAGGCGCACGCGCGGTGCCTTGTTCACCGCGTAGCCGGTGGCATCGATACCCTGCCCCAGCAGCCAGGCCTGGTAGTCGTAACCGCCGGGATTCGCAAAGCCGCGCGGCGCGCGCAGGCGCAGCGTCATCGCCCAGGCCTCGCCGGGGGCGAACGCTGCCGGTCCGTACCAGCCAACCTCGACCCGCCGTCCCTGCCAGCGCGCCAGCGGACCCGAGGCGCCGGGCAGCGGATCGAGCACGCGTGCGCGCAGCCGCCACGATTCGCCGCGCGCGTCGTGGCGCGCGAGCGGCAGGCCCTCGATGCACAGCCGCACCGGCAGGTCCCGGCCCTCGAGCGCCGGCGGCAGTACGCGCGCCAGCAGTTCGTGCCCGCGCAAGCAGCCCCAGGCGAGGCCCAGCACGAGGCAGGCGGCCAGCTGCGGCAGCGGCCCGCGCCGCCACGCCAGCGCAACAGCGAGCAGCGCCGCCGCCGCGACAGGCAGCAGACCGGGTAGAACGGGAAGCCGGGTAGCAACGACAATGCCGGTGGCGCCGGCGAGCATCCCTGCGATCATGCGAGCCTCTCCAATCCTTTGGACGAGCCGCCCGGCGCGCGCTTGCCGCGGTGCCGGGCGTGCGCCCATTGAGTCGCAGTGCCGCAACAATTGCAATCTTGTAAGGGCAGGCTCTGCGGCCTATGCTTCGGCGCCGGTCCACTCCGAGCACCGTCGCCCCCTCAACGCCACCAGAGCCCGCCCGGAAGCCATCGATGCCGCGCAGAACCATCCGGCGCCTGCTGCCCAAGCCGCACGCCATCCGCGATCACAAGTCGCTGCGGCTGGTGAGCGCGCGCCTGCACGACCCGAACCTGTGGCACCTGAACCGGCACTCGGTCTCGGTCGCCGCCTTCGTCGGC
>CAZBKX010000367.1:0-9139 GCA_964492535.1 uncultured Rhodoferax sp.
CACGACGCTCTTCCGATCTTGCCGCGTGCAACCCACACCCGCAACGACCGCGAGGCCGCGCGGGGCAAGCAAAGTGGACGCACCCAGGAGATTCAGCGGCTCATTGGCCGATCCATGCGCGCTGTGTTTGATCTCTCCAAATTGGGTGAGCGCACGATTCATCTGGACTGCGATGTGCTGCAGGCCGATGGTGGCACGCGTACAGCCGCCATCACCGGGGCCTTTGTGGCGGCGCAGGACGCTGTGGCGGCCCTGATCGCCCAAGGCAAATTACAGACTTCCCCAATCCGCGACCATGTGGCGGCGATCTCGGTAGGCATCGTGCAGGGCACGCCGCTGCTGGATTTGGAGTACACCGAAGACGCTGCTTGCGACACCGATATGAACGTGGTCATGACCGGGGCGGGTTGCTTTGTCGAGGTGCAGGGTACCGCAGAGGGTGCGGCTTTTTCTCGCGCGGACATGAACGCCCTGCTGGCGCTGGCCGAAAAAGGCATCGCTGCTCTGGTAGTGATGCAAAAACAATCACTATCAAATAAATAGTGAATAACCTATATAAAACGCAGGCTAGAGGCTTATTTTTATGAAAATCGTATTGGCATCCAACAACAAAGGCAAATTAGCCGAACTTCGGGCCATGTTTGAGCCCGTGGCGTTTGAGTTGATCGCGCAGAGTGAGTTGGGCATTGGGGAGGCGGCGGAGCCGTTTCACACCTTTGTTGAAAACGCACTGGCCAAGGCGCGCCATGCCTCCGCCCAGAGCGGCCTGCCTGCGCTGGCGGACGATGCCGGCCTGTGTGTGGATGCCTTTGGCGGCTTGCCCGGTGTGGATACCGCCCACTACGCGATGCAATACGGCTACACCAAGGGGGATGGCAACAACGTGCTGGCCCTGCTGGCGCAGATGCGCGATGTGGACAACCGTCGAGCGGCGCTGGTCAGTACCCTGGTGGCGGTTCGTTCACCGCAAGACCCGGAGCCGCTCATTGCGGTAGGCCGGGTAGTGGGTGAGATCACCCGCGAGCCCATGGGCAGCCATGGTTTCGGGTTTGACCCGGTGATGTACATCCCCGAATTTGGACAAACCTTTGCCCAATTGCCGCCCGACATCAAAAACGCCAGCAGCCACCGGGGACGGGCCGCGCGGGCCATGGTGGCCTTGATGCGCGAGCGTTGGCTTTGACTGACGCAGGCACCCCATGATTCCGATATTCCCTGAATCCTTGGATGCCGCAGCGGAGGCCGCAGCCCAGTTGCCGCACGACATTCAGCATTACATGCGGCCGGGCACGCTGCGGTTTGCGTCCTTGCCGCCCTTGTCGCTTTACGTGCATTTGCCGTGGTGCCTGAAAAAGTGCCCTTACTGCGACTTCAATTCGCATGAAATGCGCGCTGCCGAGTTGCCCGAGCAGCGCTACCTGGACGCCTTGATGGCAGACCTGGAGGCCTCCCTGGCGCTGGTCTGGGGTCGGCCGGTGCACAGTATTTTCATAGGCGGGGGCACGCCCAGCCTGTTCTCGCCCGAGGCGATTGATCGTTTGTTGGGGGGGATTCGGGCCCGTTTGCCTCTGACGCCTGATTGCGAGATCACGCTGGAAGCCAATCCGGGCACGTTTGAGCGGGACCGCTTCAGGGCCTTCAGGTCGGCGGGTGTCACGCGCCTGTCGGTGGGGGTACAGAGCTTCAACGACGGCTTCCTCAAGACGCTGGGCCGGGTCCATGACCGGGCGCAGGCGCTGGCCGCGGTCGAAGAGGCAGCCCTGGCTTTTGATACCTTCAATCTGGACATCATGTATGCCTTGCCCGGGCAGACCCTGCCCGACTTGCGCGAGGACATGCGCACTGCCCTGGCACTGGCGCCGTCTCATATTTCTATCTATCACCTCACGATTGAGCCCAACACCTTTTTTGCCAAGTTCCCGCCTGAGATTCCTGAAGAAGACACCGCCTACGACATGCTGGATCTCATCACCGAGATGACCGGTGAGGCCGGTTTGCAGCGGTATGAGGTGTCGGCCTACGCGCGCCCCGGCCACCGTTGTTTTCACAACCTCAATTACTGGCAGTTTGGGGACTATCTGGGAATCGGCGCCGGTGCCCACAGCAAACTCAGTTTTGCCCATCGGGTGGTGCGTCAGGTGCGATTTCGCGAGCCACGCCTCTACATGGAGAGAGCCCTGACAGGCTATTGTGTGGCTCAGGAGGCCGAAGTCAGCCGGACTGATTTGCCGTTTGAATTCATGCTGAATGCCTTGCGGCTCAAAGAAGGTTTTAGTCTGCAGCATTTTTCTGACCGCACCGGCCTGGCCCTGACGGCCATTCAAAAAGGGCTGGATGAGGCCCAGAGAAAGGGCTTGATTGAGCGTGACTTTGTCCGCGTCAAACCGAGTGAGCGCGGATTTGATTTCTTGAACGATCTGCAGGCTTTGTTTCTCCCGCCATCCCGCTGAGGCAGTAGGCCATTTGGACCTGCTGCGCTATAGTTTGGATGCACGGCGAAGGAGGTTGGGCGATGTTTTATGTATACGGCGTCAGAGGTCAGTCGTTTCGTGGATCCATGGAGCAGCTGCGCCAGATTGCCCGGCCAGGCGCCGCCGCCCGCACCGATGCCGTTAAACCCGTCAAGCGAGATGGCGCCGATCCCGCTTATGCGGAGGTCCAGACGGATGCGGGTGATCCCGTTCCTTTCGAACCCATTGACGAAACCCACCGTGTTGCGTTGGCTGCCTATGCCCAGACCCAAAATCCCATTCTTCAGCGAAACCCGATGCGCCGGGTCGACGAATTGATGAGCCGCCAGGTGATCAGCATTGCGGACTCCGCCACCGTGCTGGACGGATGGCATCTGTTGGCCAGGCGCGGTGTCGGCCAGGCACCGGTGGTCAACGAGGCCGGCAGGCTGGTGGGCCTGCTTTGCCGCCGGGATTTGCTCAAGCCGGATCGATGGCCCGCGCCGGACAGCCACCCCCTGGTGTGGCGCACACTGATGGCGCAAAACGTGGGCGAGATCATGGTCTCACCTGTGCCCAGCGTGTCGCCGGATGCCGATATCCGACGGGTTGCGAATGTGTTGCTGGATACGGGGCTGCCGGGTCTGGCGGTGGTGGATGAGCAAGGCGTTGTGTCGGGCTTTGTGTCGCGTTCGGACATCTTGCGTGCGGTGGTCACAGAACCTCCGCTGGACCTTTGGGGCTGATCGACAGCCCAGCTGCCACGGAAGTGCGCTTACAAGCCGGCAGGCACGGTACTTTCGAAATCGCACTCCTGCGCGTCGATGTAAGTTGTCACGGAGTCTTGCCAGAGCGCCCAGGCGGCATCGGTATCAGACTCAAAGGCTTCGGGCACCGGCAGGGGGTCCAGTGCCGAGTAGGGATGAATGACCGGATGCCCTGAGGCTCTCGTTGATTTTTGAGTTCCCTGCTTGTCCATGCGTCTCGCTCCTGACAGAAAGTACCAAGTGCCGGTCCTCGCCGATGGCGGTTGTGGCAACAGTCAAATTCTGGTGTGAGCGGCCCAAACGGGCTTGAGCTTTCTCAAGGCAGGCAATTCAGCGGGCCCGCAAGACCATCTGGTTGTTGCTCATGGTCATGTCAAATTTGGACAAGAACGATTGGCCCAGCAGGGCGTCGCCTTCATCGCCGCCACTCAGCCCCACGCCCACCTTGACGTTGGTGACGCTCACGGGCCCGATGGCTATGCTCAAGCCTTCCACAATGCGCCCGGGACGGTCACCATTGGCAGTTCTGAACGTGGCGGGGACGCCAGTGCCAAGCAACGCCTTTTGGGCGAAGGTTTCACTCACGCTCACCAGGGATGCCCCGGTGTCGACCATGAATCTCGCTTCTCTGCCGTTGATCGTGCCCGTGGTGTAAAAATGACCATCCTTCGACCGGTTGATCACCAAGTCTCCGTTGGCAAGAACCTGGGCTTGCTGGGGCTTGAGGTAGTGCGTCATGCCTGCATACAGGAGGCCCATGATCACGCACCAGAAAATCATCATCGGGATCAACCAGGTCTTGATGGGGTAGACGGCTTTTTTGCCCCCGCCGTTGTCATGCAATCCCATGATGAGTCAGTTGCCTCTGTGCACCGTTACACAACCGGGCTTGCAGCGCCAGGCGCACAACGGCGTCTTGATAAAGAAAAAACCCCAAGCAAATCAATTACTTGGGGTTATATCTTGGCGGAAGCGGTGAGATTCGAACTCACGAAACCTTTCGGTTTGCCGGTTTTCAAGACCGGTGCAATCGACCACTCTGCCACGCTTCCAAGCCGCGTATTCTAACTGGCTTGCAGCATGCCTTTTGATTCGATGAAGGAAATCACCTCTGCCAAGCCTGCCTGGGTCTTCAAATTGGTCATGACAAACGGTTTGAGCCCTTTGGCGGTGGTGCGCATGCGGATGGTATCAAGCTCCATCACGCCCAGATCGGCTCCCACGTAGGGCGCCAGATCAATTTTGTTGATGACGAACAGGTCGCTCTTGGTGATGCCGGGGCCGCCTTTGCGGGGGATTTTTTCGCCAGCGGCGACGTCAATCACGTAGATGGTGAGGTCGCTGAGTTCGGGGCTGAACGTGGCGGCCAGGTTGTCGCCGCCGCTCTCGACAAACACAATGTCCGCATTGGGGAACTCCTCCAACATGCGGTCGATGGCCTCTAAATTGATGGAGCAGTCTTCTCGGATGGCGGTGTGCGGGCAGCCACCGGTTTCCACGCCCATGATGCGCTCGGCGTTCAATGCACCGCTGACGGTCAGCAGGCGCTGGTCTTCTTTGGTGTAGATGTCGTTGGTGATGGCGACCAGGTCGTATTGTTCGCGCATGGCTTTGCACAGCATCTCCAACAATGTGGTTTTGCCGGAGCCCACGGGGCCACCGATGCCCACCCGCAAGGGCGGGAGGTTTTTGGTGCGATGTTTGATGTGGTGCAGGGTAGACATGGTAATTTGCTATAAATAATGAAGCTTTGGGGGTAATGGATACAAAGGCTAGGACCGGAATAGTCTCGAATATTGGACTTCATGCTGACTGCTGAGGATCGCGAGCATGGGCGAGAAGGCCTGGCGTTCGTTGTCGGCCAGTGACAGCGCGTGGTCCACGGCGGCGGGAATCTCGGCCGCCAATGCCGACAACATGCGCTGCCCGGCGCTTTGGCCCAGCGGCACCGATTTGATGGCCGCCTGCACCATGTTCTCGGCCCAGCCAAAGGCGAAGGTGACCAGGCAGTCGCGCACCGGGGCCTCCGTGGCCGAGGCTGCCAGCGCAAAGGCCAGCGGGTAGGTGGGCTGCAGCTCGGCCAGCACGTCGATTTGCTCTGGGCGGGCGGTCGTGTGGTTTCGCAGCCACTCCAGCAGGGAGCGGCCCATTTGCTCGGCTTGGGCGCGCAACTCGCTGCTTTCGCGGGTGTGCAATACCCAGCCGTTGAGTTCAGCAATGCGCGTGTGGTCGGCTTGACGCCAAGCCGGAATGGCCTGCGCCACTACAGCCATGTCACCACGTGCCTGATTCAGGTGCAGCTGATCAAGTAGCCACGCTGATGCTTCTGATTCAGTCGCTATCAAGCCAGTATCAACGCCGGCCTCAAGGCATTCTGAGTAAGAAAACCCGCCAATGGGCAGGGCCGGTGACGCCAGCCACATCAGCTGCATCAGGCAGGCATCCAACATGGGGGCGCGCGCTTTAGTGATGGTGGCCGCAGCCGGGGCCGTGCACGTGGGGCACTGGCGCAGCAGCAATCGGGATGCTGGAGAGTTTTGGCTTGGGCGCTGTCTCCATCTTGGGATCAGAGGCGGCGTGCGAGTGCTCATGGGCGTGATCGGTGTGAGCGTGCCCATGCGAATGGGCTGTGTGACCCGAGCTTGAGTAGGCGCCGCCTTCGGGTTCAAACGCTTCGGTGGCTTCCCGCACGGTCAGGTGCATGGCACGCAGCATGTCAGCCAGCACGTGGCCGGGCTCGATCTTGAGGTGATCGGGCTTCAACTCGATGGGCACATGGCGGTTGCCCAGGTGGTAGGCGGCGCGGGTCAGGTCAAACGGGCTGCCGTGGGTGCTGCAGGCGGTGATGACCAAGACGGGCTGCGGTGCGGCAATCACTTTGATCAACGAGCCGTCTTCAGCAATCAGCACATCACCGCCTCGCACCAGCGTGCCGCGCGGTAAAAAAATGCCCAGGGCACGGCCTGCGGAGTCGTTGGCGTCAAAACGGCTTTTCTGGCGCACGTCCCAGTCGAGGTCGATGCTGGTGGCGCGTTTGAGGAGCACCGGGGCCAGGCCGGCGCCTTGGGGGATGAGTTTGGAGGTTTGGAGCATGGTTATAGTGACGCAATCAACAGGAGACGCACAATGAAATTGCTGGAATTGATCGAAGTGGGTGATGAAGTTGGCGTGATTCTCCCAGAAGAACTTCTCTCTACTCTTCATGTTGGCTTGGGGGATGATATTCAGTTGACACCAACTGAGCATGGTTTTCTATTGCATTCCAGTTCATCGGGAACCATATTTTCCGTGCAGCGAGACGAAGAAAAACGCCGGTGAGCTTGCAAAGGCGTTTCGTAGAAAAGTTGGCGCATGAAGTTCGCCTCGCTGCTCAGATTTAAATATCAGTCGCCAGCGCTTTGGTCATGAAAAGGCTCTACGGGTCAAGTGCATAGTTGGCAAAAGGGCCGCACTCCACAAACCCTTCACTCTCATACAGCTTTTGGGCGGCGAAAAACGGCGCGTGGGGACCGGTTTCCAGGCTGATACGCCGCAGCCCTTTGGCCCGCGCTGCAGACCCGATGTGCAGCAGCATGGTGCGGGCAACACCCTTGCGTAAATGGGGCGTTGCCGTTCGCATGGACTTGAGTTCACCGTGGTCTGAACTTAACTGCTTGAGCGAGCCGCAGCCCACCAAGTCGTCACCTTCCCAAGCGGACCAGAAAGTGATTTCGGGTTGGCGCAATGCGGTCAAGTCAAGGGCGTGCACGCTCTCCGGTGGAGAGTGCAAATGCATGCTGTCAGGGTGCTCCTGAAGCAGAGCTTGAATCGCTTTGCCGTTGAGATCGTCAGTACGAATCTGCATGGTGTTCAAAACAAAAAATACCGTTGCGACATCGGCAAGCTCACTGCGGCTTCGCAGGTGAGCAACTGGCCGTCGGCGCGCACGCTGTAGGTTTGCGCGTCAATCTCCATTTTGGGCAAATAGGCGTTGTGCACCATGTGCTGCTTGCGCACACCGCGGATGTTCTTCACGGCGCTCAAGGACTTGGCCAGGCCAAAGCGTTCCTTGATGCCCGCGTTCAGGCCTGCTTGCGAGACAAAGGTGAGTGAACCCCGGATGAGCGCGCCACCATAGGCGCCAAACATGGGGCGGTAGTGCACGGGCTGCGGCGTAGGAATGCTGGCATTGGGGTCGCCCATGGCGGCCATGGCGATGAAGCCGCCTTTGAGAATCAGCGCGGGCTTGACGCCAAAGAAGGCGGGTTTCCACACCACCAAATCGGCCCATTTGCCCACCTCAATGCTGCCCACCTCGTGGCTGATGCCGTGGGCAATGGCCGGGTTGATGGTGTACTTGGCTACATAGCGTTTGGCGCGGAAGTTGTCGTTGCGCTGCTGGTTTTCGACGGGTTCGGACCGGTCGGACTGCGGGGGGAGCCAGCCGCGTTGCTGCTTCATTTTGTGGGCGGTTTGCCAGGTGCGCAAAATCACTTCACCCACGCGGCCCATGGCCTGGCTGTCGCTGCTCATCATCGAGATGGCGCCCAGGTCGTGCAGCACGTCTTCGGCGGCAATGGTCTCTTTGCGGATGCGGCTTTCGGCAAAGGCCAGGTCCTCGGCAATGCTGGCGTTCAGGTGATGGCACACCATGAGCATGTCCACATGCTCGTCGAGCGTGTTCACGGTGTAGGGCATGGTGGGGTTGGTGGAGCTGGGCAAGAAGTTGGCCTCACCGACCACGCGCAGGATGTCCGGTGCATGGCCGCCCCCAGCGCCTTCGGTGTGAAAGGCGCACAGGCCGCGGCCTTTGGTGGCGGCAATGGTGTCCTCCACAAAGCCGCTCTCGTTCAGGGTGTCAGAGTGCAGGGCGACCTGAATGCCGGACTCGTCCGCCACATCCAGACAATTGCTGATGGCTGCGGGCGTGGAGCCCCAGTCTTCATGGAGTTTGAGGCCAATGACGCCGGCATTGATTTGCTCATGCAAGCTCCCCGGCAACGAGGTGTTGCCCTTGCCAAAAAAGCCCAGGTTCATGGGAAAGGCATCGGCGGCCTGCAGCATGCGCTCGATGTTCCACGGCCCGGGTGTGCAGGTGGTGGCAAAGGTGCCGGTGGCGGGGCCGGTACCGCCCCCCATCATGGTGGTGACCCCACTGGCCAGGGCTTCTTCAATTTGTTGCGGGCAGATGAAATGGATGTGGCAGTCAATGCCGCCCGCGGTGACGATGTTGCCCTCGCAGCTGATGATTTCGGTGCCGGGGCCGATGATGATGTCCACGCCGGGCTGCACGTCGGGGTTGCCGGCCTTGCCGATGGCCACGATGCGCCCGCCCTTCAGGCCAATATCGGCCTTGACGATGCCCCAGTGGTCCAGGATGAGGGCGTTGGTCATCACGCAGTCCACGGCGCCACCCCCTGAAGGGCCGGAGCCTGTGCCGTCGCGGGTACGCTGGCTTTGCGCCATGCCGTCGCGGATGGTTTTGCCGCCACCAAATTTGACTTCTTCGCCATAGGCGCCCGCGCTCAGAGTCAGGTCTTGTTCGACTTCAATCAACAGGTCGGTGTCGGCCAGTCGCACGCGGTCGCCCACGGTGGGGCCAAAAATCTCGGCGTAGGCGCGTCGTCCAATGGTGGCCATTACAAAGTTTCCTTCGATGCGGGGTTAATGGGCGTGGGGTGGGCATCCAGTGGCCCGTGGGTCAAGCCCCTGAACCCGAACACCACCCTGTCACCCGCGAAATCCACCAGCTCCACGGTGCGTTGTTGGCCCGGCTCAAAGCGCACGGCCAAGCCGGAGGCGATGTTCAGGCGCATGCCATGGGCGGCTGCCCGCTCGAAGCCGAGTGCGGCATTGGTCTCGGCAAAGTGGTAGTGGGAGCCCACCTGAATCGGGCGATCCGAGGTGTTTCGCACCACCAGCGTGAGGGTGCGCCGGCCGGTG
>CAZBKX010000368.1:0-1970 GCA_964492535.1 uncultured Rhodoferax sp.
AATCAGCGCCACCCTCAGCCCCGCCCTCACCGGAAATCCCGGCTCCCCGTCATCAGGTCGCCCAGCAGGGGCGTGAGGTCGCGCAGGCGGGTGGCGATCAGGTGGCGCACTTCGCCGCCGCTTTCCACGTCGCGCTGCCAGGTGCCCTGCACCGCCAGCAGGCGGGCGCGCACCAGCTCGCGGCGCTGGCGCTCGCGCAGGGCTTTCCAGACGATGACGTTGACGGTGCCGGTTTCGTCCTCCAGGGTCACGAAGGTCACGCCCTTGGCGGTGCCGGGCTGCTGGCGCACGGTGACGATGCCGCAGGCGCGCACGGCGCAGCCGTCGGGCAGGTCGCGCAGTTGGGCGGCGGTGCGCAGTTGCCAGCGCGCGAGTTGCGGGCGCAGCAGGGCCAGCGGGTGGCGGCGCAGGGTGAGGCCGGTGGCGGCGTAGTCGTGGGCGATGGCCTCGCCCTCGCCGGCTTCGATCAGCGCCAGGGGGGCCTCGTGCGTGGGTGCTTCGCGTAGCAGCTCGGGCGCGCGGTGCAGGGCCGAGGCGTCCCAGACCTGCTGGCGGCGGTGGCCTGCGAGGGCGGTCAGCGCGTCGGCGGCGGCCAGGGCTTTGAGGTCGCCGGCGTCGAGGGCGGCGCGCAGGGCGAGGTCTTCGGTGGTGGTGAAGGGGTGCTGCTGGCGGGCGGCGAGGATGCGGCGGGCGGCGGGTTCGGAGAGGGTGGCGACGAGGCGCAAGCCGAGGCGGACGGCGGGTTGTGTGGCCTGAGATGCGGATGGGGGTGGGAAATGGGGGTCAGAGCCCGATGCGGTGGGAGGGCGGGGGCAATTTCCGGAACGGTGGGCCGAATCGGGATCCGACCCCAATTTCCTTGACGCCCCGTTCTCTTCCAGCGTGCAGTCCCAGTCGCTGGTGGTGACATCGATGGGGCGCACCTCGATCGCGTGGCGGCGGGCGTCCTGCACGAGCTGGCTGGGGGTGTAGAAGCCCAGGGGCTGGCTGTTGAGCATGGCGGCCAGGAAGGCGGCGGGCTCGTGACGCTTGAGCCAGCAGCTCACCCACACCAGCAGCGCAAAGCTGGCGGCGTGGCTTTCGGGGAAGCCGTATTCGCCGAAGCCTTCGATCTGGTGGAAGATGCCCTGCGCGAACTCGGCCGTGTAGCCGCGTTCGACCATGCCGCCGACGATGCGATCAAAGAACTTGTGCACGCCGCCCTTGCGCTTCCACGCGGCCATGGAGCGGCGCAGGCTGTCGGCCTCGCCGGCGCTGAAGCCCGCGGCCAGCATGGCGATCTGCATCACCTGCTCCTGGAAGATGGGCACGCCCAGGGTGCGGCCCAGCGCCTCGCGCAGCGCCTCCTGCGGGTATTCCACCGGCTCCAGCCCCTGGCGCCGGCGCAGGTAGGGGTGGACCATGCCGCCCTGGATGGGGCCGGGCCGCACGATGGCGACCTCGATCACCAGGTCGTAGAAGCAGCGGGGTTTCAGGCGTGGCAGCATGCTCATCTGCGCGCGGCTCTCGATCTGGAACACGCCCACGGTGTCGGCGGCGCAGATCATGTCCCAGGTGGCGGGGTCGTCGCCGGGGATGTCCTGCATGCGGAAGTCCACGCCGCGGCGCGCGCTCACCTGCGCCAGGCAGCGGCGGATGGCGCTGAGCATGCCCAGGGCCAGCACGTCCACCTTCAGCAGGCCCACGGCGTCCAGGTCGTCCTTGTCCCACTGGATGATGGAGCGCTCCGGCATGGCGGCGTTTTCCACCGGCACCAGGCGCGTGAGCGGCCCCTGGGTCAGCACGAAGCCACCCGGATGCTGGCTCAGGTGGCGCGGAAAGGTGAGGAGCTGCGCGGCGGTCTCCAGCCACTGGCGCACGCGCAGGTCGTCGGGGTCCAGGCCGGCGTCGCGCACGCGCTGGGCCGCGCCCTCGCTGCCGTCGAACCAGTAATGCTCCTTGGCCAGCGCGTCAATCTGCGCCAGGTCCAT
>CAZBKX010000369.1:0-1675 GCA_964492535.1 uncultured Rhodoferax sp.
AAGACTTCAAGGGTCTGAAGTTCCGCACCAACGGTTTGGCCATTGACCTGTTTACCGCGATGGGTGCCGCTGTGAATGCGCTGCCCGGTGGCGAGATTGTGCCGGCCATGGATCGGGGGTTGCTCGACGGTGCCGAATTCAACAATGCGTCGTCCGATCGCCTTTTGGGCTTCCCTGATGTATCCAAGGTCTGCATGCTGCAAAGCTACCACCAGAGCGCGGAAACATTCGAGATCATGTTCAACAAGACCAAGTACGACGCCCTGCCACCCAAGATGAAAGCCATCATTGCAGGTGCCACGGAGGCTGCCTCTGCCGAGATGTCCTGGAAAGCCATTGATCGTTATTCCAAGGACTACATCGAGCTGCAGACCAAGGATAAAGTCAAATTCTACAAGACGCCTGACTCGGTGTTGCAAGCACAGCTCAAGTTGTGGGACGCCATCATCGAGAAGAAGTCGGCTGAGAATCCCTTGTTCAAGGAAATCGTGGCTTCCCAAAAAGCATTTGCAGAGCGGGCAGTCAAGTGGGATCAAGACACTTACGTGAGCCGTCGTATGGCGGTGGGGCACTTCTTTCCCGCCAAGAAAGCCTAAGTAATTTTGAAATAACTGTCAGCCATTCGGACTTGTCCGGATGGCTGATTTTTTTTAAGCAGACCAGACTATGCAGAAATTACTCCTTGCGATCGACCGGATCAGCACATGGGTCGGTCAGGCGTTTTCGTGGCTCATCGTTGTGCTCACATTCCTGATCTCATGGGAGGTGTTCTCGCGCTATGCGCTGGACAACCCGCATCCCTGGGCTTTTGACGTCATGAGCATGCTGTACGGCAGCGTGTTCATGATGGCAGGTGCCTATACGCTGTCCAAAAACGGTCATGTTCGCGGCGATGTGCTTTACGGGTTCTTTCCTCCGCGCCTGCAGGCCGGCCTTGACCTGGCGTTGTATTTCTTGTTCTTTATTCCAGGCGTGGTGGCGCTGGCTTGGGCTGGCTACAACTACGCAGCCGACTCCTGGGCGATCAATGAGCACTCCAACATCACGGCCAATGGCCCACCGGTCTACCCGTTCAAAACCATCATTCCGCTGGCAGGTGCCTTTTTGCTGGCACAGGGGCTGGTTGAAATTGTGCGCTGCATGGTGTGTCTGCAGCAAGGTGCCTGGCCTGCGCGAGGCGAGGATGTGGAAGAGGTGGACGTCGAGAAGTTGAAAGAAATGGTACACGTGAAAGATGAAGACATTGCCAAGCTTGATGAGCTGGTAGTGCACCCCAAGGAGTACCAAAAATGAGAAAAGAAGTCTGGTTTGGCCTCACGATCATGGCCATGGTCGTGCTGGCCGCGTTTATTCTGTTGCCTCCGCTGTCTCTGATGACCAATGGTCATCTCGGTCTGCTGATGCTGGCGCTGGTGGTGGTGGCCATCATGTTGGGTTTCCCGACCGCGTTCACCCTCATGGGCATGGGCATGATATTCGCCTGGATCGCCTTCCGAAGTCAAAATCCCGATCTGGCCGTGCAGCAGACGCTGGACCTGATGGTGCAGCGCACCTACTCGGTCATGTCCAACGACGTGCTCATCTCCATCCCGCTGTTCGTGTTCATGGGCTACCTGTTTGAGCGAGCAAACCTGATTGAGTAGCTGTTCAAGATTTTGCATCTGGCCACCGCGCG
>CAZBKX010000370.1:0-1612 GCA_964492535.1 uncultured Rhodoferax sp.
CGCTTTTTTATATAACGCTTGGTGTTATGTATTTTTAAGTCATGAAGCAGCGGATTCCACGTTCCGATGGGGCAAGTCCAAGGGCTACCGCAGCATCCTGCTCTACCGCAAGGGCAATAAGGCAATCTTCGTTTTTGCCCCCCCCAAGAACGAGCAGGACAACATCCGAGAGGATCAGGAGTTGCAGCTCAAGAAGATGACCAAGGTGGTCATTGCACTCCGACATGCTCACCATCCCGGCCTACGACCGCTATGCGAACAACCCGCCGGGCATGTACGTCGATGACGGCGATAGACATCCAATCATCCGATGAATATCGAAAAATTATTCCCATAAAGAATATACTCAATGTATTCGTGTAGGGAATAAATATGTACAACATTCTTCAGTCGCCAGAACAAGTTGGCTTGCTACTCCAGTCGGCCCGCAAACACAGGGGGTTTACCCAAGCCGAGTTAGGGCGGTATCTTGGCGTGAGTCAGTCCCGTTTTTCAAAAATAGAACAAGACCCTCAAGGCATGTCTGTGGCGCAGTTTTTGACCTTGTGCGGGCAGCTTGGACTGGAGGTTTGCGCTCGTGACAAGTCTGCGGCGGCGGTGAACAGTGGTGCTTCAGATGCGCCACAACAGGCACCAGCGGCTAAAGCCGTGGAGTGGTAACGCATGGGGCGCAAACCGAAACGGCGCGCATTGGCTTTGTGGGCCAACGGCCAGCGCGTGGGGCTGTGGTTGATACCCTCGCGCAAGGAGATGTCACTGCAATACGATGCAAATTGGGTGCAATCGGCTGCCGGTCGACCGTTGTCGCTATCACTGCCCTTCACCATTGGTAACGTCCCGTTGCGTGGTGCGCGCGTGCTGAACTATTTTGACAATCTGTTGCCCGACAGCGAGCCCATTCGCAGGCGCTTGGCAAACCGCTTTCATACGGGCTCGACCGAGGCTTTTGAGTTGCTTCAGTCCATCGGGCGAGACTGCGTGGGTGCTTTGGAGTTGCTACCTGAAGACGAGCAGCCCCTTGGGTTCGACCAGATTGAAGGAGTGCCACTGACGGACGAAGCGGTGGCGAAGCATGTTTTAACCATGGCAGCAACGGGCACGACAATAGGCCGTCATGACGATGGCGACGATGACTTTCGTATCTCGATTGCTGGTGCTCATGAAAAAACGGCGCTGCTGTGGCACCAAAACCAGTGGATGCGGCCCCTGGGCGCTACGCCCACAACGCATATTTTGAAGCTTCCTTTGGGCATGGTGGGGCTTGATGGTCAGGTTGACATGTCGACCTCCGTTGAAAACGAATGGCTGTGCTCACGCATCCTTCATGCGTACGGTCTACCGGTGGCACATTGTGAAATCGCTGACTTCGGCGCGCAGCGCGTACTGGTGGTTGAGCGCTTTGACCGCCGCATGCATTCGTCGGGCACATGGTGGCTGCGTTTGCCGCAGGAGGATTTTTGTCAGGCCGGGGGGCTGCCCTCCAGCCAAAAATACGAAACTGACGGCGGCCCTGGCGCGCAGACGATCACCCGTATTTTGCAGCGCTCGGAAGCGCCTGCCAAAGACATTGAAGTGTTTATGTCCGCCATGGTGTTGTTTTGGTTGCTTGCAG
>CAZBKX010000371.1:0-2128 GCA_964492535.1 uncultured Rhodoferax sp.
CTGTTGAGATGACGGTCCACCTTGCGGGCCATGCCAAAGCTCTGGCCCCGGTAGTCCACTTCCACCCGCGCCAGACTCCAGGGATCAAAGCGCAGGCGCACCTCCAGGCCGCGCAGCGCCAGGTCCACCTCGTAGAGATCGTTATTCAAGCGGATGGTGCCGTCCTTGCGCACGACCCGCAACAACTCGGCATAGAAGAGCCGTTCCAGGTCCAGGTGGGGATCGAGCGGGCGCACCTGGGCGCTGCCGCGGGCAAAGCGTTCCTGCGGGCTCATGCCGATGCCTTCGTGAAGGCGCACGTGGTAAACGGTTTGGATCCAGTCGGCCAGCCGCGCATTAAGTTCCTCCAGGGTGGCGGGGCTTTGGCCGGGCAGACGCAAGGTGGCTTCAAAGTCCTGTTGCACGGTGTGGAAGAAGCGCTCGATCTTGCTTTTGCTCCAGGCGTGATAAGGCTTGGCGTGGAGCAGGCGGATGCCCAGGTTGGCGCAGATGACGCGGGTGTGGTCGTTGATGAACGGGCCGCCCTGGTCGGTGTAGAGCTTGCGGGGCACGCCCCGGCGGCGAATGGCTTCCTGGAAGCTGCAATGGAAGCAGCGCGTGTCGGCCCGCCAATAATAAGCGGCGTGGGGCAGCACCCGCGAATGGTCGTCAATGATGGCGCACAAGTGCGTCGCCGTGGCCTTCTTCTGGCCGGCCAAATGGAGGAAGGGACCCGGGGAAAAGTCCACCATCCACAGTTCATTGACCAGCGGCGCTTCAAACGCTTTGGTCGGCCCGCCGATGGCCTGGCGCATCAAGTAATGACGCGAGCGCTGGTTGAGGTCATGACGCTGGAGCGCCCGGTAGATGGCGCTCAAGGCCGGCAAGGCCGGGTCCTGTTGCTTCCACTGCCGGTAGAGCACTTTGATGGGAATGGCCGGATGCGTTCGGACCTGCGCGACGATGAGCCGTTCCTGCTCGGGGGTGAGCTTGCGCGACACCCCGCGGTCGGAACGGCCTTTGGGATGCAGGGCGGCAAAGCCGCCGCGCCCATAGGCATACCACCAGTCTTCGAGCGTGCGCCGGGCCACCGGATGAGGCGAACCCTGCGGATCGGCCAGTGCCGAAGACGAGGCGACCGTTTCCAGGGCGACTTTGAGCGGCACCGACTGCGCCAAGAGCTCCTGGATTTTGCTAATGAGACTAAAACGAGCCAAGGCCACGGCCTCGGCTCCCGATGAGGATGATTTTGAGTTCATGCGCGCCACTCTGAACCCGAATCGGCTCCCGGAAAAATCAACCCTTGTGTGGGGTTGATGGCCCTATCCCCGAACCGGTGCGCCCCCCGCGCTAATGCGCCAAACCCTCAGGACGGCAAACGCAGGCAGCGGTAGTCTCCCAAAAGCGAGGTGTTGCAGCTTTGAGCCAGGAACCCCAAAATGGCGGCCAGTGTGGACTTGGCCAGACGCATCTGTTCCCACAGGTGCGCCGCGCCAGCCATCACGCTCGGAATCAACAGGCCAAAGGCTTCTTTAAGCGGGGAGACTCTGGTCTGGAATCGAGTCCAAGCCCGACGCAGACATCCGGCTTCGAGCTGGCCAGGCGGCGGGTCGGGTCCTGACCCGATCCCCGCCTGCGTATTGAAAAAGGCTTCCAGCCGCGGGCCCTCCAAAGGCCGATAGGGCAACCGGTCCGCTGCCAACACCGAAAAGGTCAGTTCACACTCCGGACACCAATAGCGCTGCACCGCAAAGCGCTCGCCACCAGTGGGCCGAGCGTAACGATGGTAACAGCCGTGCCGATGCAGCCGACTGGTGCAACCGCGGGCACAAGCCGGACGCTCGCCCCTAAAACTGTCCGCTCGAATTTGAATGCCCAGTCAAAAACCCGAACCAGCCCGCAAAGGCAATCGCAGAATCCTCCCGAAGCCCCGAAGCTCTCTCCACGGCTCAATCCGTTGCCGTCATGTCTCCATCAATACGGAAAACTCCGCAGCGTTACACTTTGGATGACCACGTAAAGCGTCATCACCGGGGTGCAAAATACCCACAGCCACCATCCGGGCCCACCGACCCACCAACTGGTTTCATCGGCATGGACGACGGCGCTTTGGCGCAACTGCACCGCCATCTGTTGGTATTCCGGCTCC
>CAZBKX010000372.1:0-1953 GCA_964492535.1 uncultured Rhodoferax sp.
CGCCAGACCGACCCCATCTCCAAGCCAATCACACCGGAGCCAATCAAGACCAGCTTCTTGGGAACAGCGCCAATCCGCAAGGCTCCGTCGTTAGACAGAACAGTTTCTTCATCAAACGGCGTGCCCGGCAAGGCGCGGGCGTTGGAGCCGGTAGCCAAAATGACTTGTTTGCCAATCAGCGTCTCTTCCGCTGAACCTGCCACCTTGATCTCATAGCCGCCTTCAACGGCTTTGACAAACGAGCCGCGACCATGGAAGGAGCTGACCTTGTTCTTCTTGAACAGGTACTGAATACCGTCGTTGTTTTGCTTCACCACGGTGTCCTTGCGCCCCACCATCTTGGCTACGTCCAGACTCAGGCCTGACACCGCAATTCCGTGATCGGCAAAGTGATGGCTTGCGTGGTCGAAGTGCTCAGATGACTGCAACAGCGCCTTGCTGGGTATACAACCCACATTGGTACAAGTGCCGCCCAAAGCCGGACCACCCTTGGCGTTCTTCCACTCGTCAATACAGGCCACGTTGAAACCCAACTGCGCAGCACGGATGGCAGCTATGTAACCACCAGGACCACCACCGATGACGATCACGTCGAATTTTTTACTCATGAATACTCCAAAAAATCAGGTTAAAAAAAACCCACCCCTGGGCGGGATCTGCAGTCCGGCCAATTGGGTGGGCTCAATACAAAAGCGCTTAGATGTCGAACAGCAAGCGGGATGGATCTTCCAGAGCCTCTTTCATGGCTACCAGACCAAGTACGGCTTCGCGACCGTCAATGATCCGATGGTCGTAACTCATGGCCAGGTAATTGATGGGCTGAACCACCACTTGCCCGTTCACCACCATCGCACGGTCTTTGGTCGCATGAACACCCAAAATAGCTGACTGCGGCGGGTTGATGATGGGGGTGGACAACATCGAGCCAAACGTGCCGCCATTGCTGATAGAGAATGTGCCGCCAGTCATTTCTTCCATGCTGAGCTTGCCGTCCTTGGCCTTTTGACCGAACTCTGCAATTTTCTTTTCAATATCTGCAAAACTCATCTGATCAGCATTGCGCAGGATGGGCACCACCAGGCCGCGGGGGGAGCCCACTGCGATGCCGATATCAAAAAACCCGTGATAAACAATATCGTTGCCATCCACCGAAGCATTGAGGACGGGGAATTTCTTCAAAGCGTGGACGGCAGCCTTCACGAAGAAGCTCATGAAGCCAATTTTTACACCATGCTCTTTCGTGAAGGCATCCTGGAACTTCTTGCGCATGTCCATTACAGGCGCCATATTGACTTCATTGAAGGTGGTCAAGATGGCATTCGTGGACTGGGACTGCAGCAGACGCTCAGCCACACGGGCACGCAGACGGCTCATGGGCACGCGTTGCTCGGGGCGATCACCCAGTGCGGGCGCAGCGGATGCAACCTGAGGCAGCAAAGCCGTTGCAGCCTTCGCTGGAGCCATCGGAGCCACCACCGCTTTTGGCGCAGGAACTAAAGCAATAGCGCTTAGAACATCGCCTTTGGTTACCCGGCCGTCTTTACCTGTCCCGGCAACCGCACTCACAGCCAAATTGTTGTCAGCCAACAGCTTGGCAGCCGCAGGCATGGCCACGTCGCCCTTGCCGCCACCGGCACTCACTACTGGAGTCGACACGGCTGAGTTTGTCACGGGCGCTGTCGTCACCTCCAGAGGGCTGACGCCCGCTACGCCTTCTGTATCAATACGCGCAATCACCTCTTCGGTCGCCACGGTTTCACCGTCATTACGCACCAATTGAACGAGTACGCCCGACGCCGGTGCGGGGACTTCCAGAACGACTTTATCGGTTTCAATTTCAATCAGAATTTCGTCAGCAACAACCGACTCACCCACCCGCTTTTTCCAGGTCACCATGGTGGCTTCAGCCACTGATTCGGACAACTGTGGGACTTTTACTTCAACGATAGCCAT
>CAZBKX010000373.1:0-2209 GCA_964492535.1 uncultured Rhodoferax sp.
CGAGCACGGGCTCTGGGCTACCCGACAGATAATGACTCTGACGTCGGAGGGTATGCTGCTCAAGGGCTATTCGGTGCTGATTGCTAGGCTCCTGGAAACTGCCAGTGACGGCACTAACTCTTTCCAGCCTCTGGTTGAGGTCTTTTCTGACGATTAAATTTTTGTTGAAATCTTAGAGTTTTATGTTTATGAGGATTTATTTGTTAACCGTTAGGGTTTTTAGTCTTTGGATACGAATTAGTTTTAGGAAAAGTTTTATAACCCGAAATTCTATTTGGATGTATTTTGTCTACAACAGCTTTTAATTTAATGTTTGATATATCACCCAAATCACAAAAAGTATCGTCCGGAACACATCTATTTTTTTGTTTACATTTTTCTGTGCAATATACGTTATACTTTAATTGGTAATTAGTATCTTTCGGGCCTGCCCAACCATGTACTACATTCTCACATCGACCATCAACTACTCCCCTACATGTGTTTTCTTCTTCTGCTTCTGTTACTGGTACTACTTCTGTTACTGATACTGCTTCTGGTTGTGTTGATGGTGGTGGTGCTTTTGCTGCATTTCTTTTTGGTGCTGGGTTTGGTAGTGTTGCGGGTGCTGCTTTTCCTGTTGCTGCTGTTGCTCTTGTTACTCTTGTGCTCCCTGGTTGTGATTGTGTTACTGTGCTTGTTGTTGATGTTACTATTGGTTGTGATAATAGTGGTGGTGGTACGGGTGCTGCTTTTGCTACTGCTCTTGTTACTCTTTTTGCTGGTACTACTGGTGCTGTTGGTGTTGTTACTATTGGTTGTGATAATAGTGGTGGTGGTATATGTAAGCTTTCTTCTTGTGCACGGGCTGATAATCTATTATTATGTGATCTTCTATCTTCTTCATCGTTGTTAACTGTTTCTGGTGGTTCTTCTTTTTGGACTTCTTGTACGACGTTGCTAACCAAATTGATGAGGCTGTTAAGGGGCACCCTAATTGATTTCTCATCTTTCGTAAATTTAAGAGGTTTTTTACCAAAATAATTATAAAGACTAACTAACAAAGTTGAACAATCAATTGTATTAAAATATTTTTTTATATATTCTCTGTTCATTTCTACTGTATTTTCTGTTGTATATTCTGGATTATTTTCTATTATTAAATCTCGTAAATATTGATAATTATTTTCAAACCATTTGTTAAAATAATAAAAATTATTAATTATTGTTTTATCATCTTCTTTTATATAAATATTGTAGGCAGCACAACTGTCTTTACGTAGTTTTTCTTCAATATCTTTTTTATTTAAAAATAAATTAGAGCTTAAAATTTTGTTATTATTTAAGGTATTAATATATTTAAATATATCATCATTAGTATTATTTTTTTTATCATCTTGTAATTTTTTAAATAAGTTTTCGTTCTCTTCATTTAAAAATGTATTGTAAAAATAATCAAATTGTAAATTAGCATATGGATTATATTCACTAAAAAAATCGTTAGTTAAGGATCTAATAGAGTCTTTCATAAACTGTTCGTGAGTTTTAAATATAACATTATTTTTTGGAGTTGTTATTGAAAACCAACTTCTTTCTTTACAAACAAGTTTATTAATATAATTCATTACAAAATCTTTTTCAGATATATTTTTATCATTATTAGATTTACTATTTAAAATAGCTTGCACTATCAGAGGATTATTTTTTTTAAATTCAGGGTAAAAATCATCAAAATCTTCCGATGTTTCATTATTCATTAGGCCACATATAACTTGTTTATCATTTTCTGTAAATGTTGTTGTTGTTGTTGTTGTTGTTGGTGTCGTTGCTCCTGTTGTTGTTGTTAATGTCGCTTCTCCTGCTGTTGTTGTTGTTGTTGTTGTTGTTGTTGCTGCTGCTGTTGCTGCTGTTGCTGCTGCTGCTGCTGCTGCTGCCGTTGTTGTTGCTGTTGGTGTTTCTTCTGCTTCTTTTGTTGTTACTGGTGGTAATACTTCTTTTACATCTGTTTTTTTTACCCTTTTATTAGGGGTTTGGTAATTTTCAAGTGCTTCTTGGTAATTTTCGCATAATTCTAATAGTTTATCAGACCAAGACATTTTATTATTAAAAAATTTCTATAATTTTTTTTTGAAAATGTTTATTAAACCACAACCAAGTTAAAAAAAAGCGACTGTTGTACATGAAAAATAGTTATTTTTATTCTTTTTTTTTCTTGGCAAGGCAAGCATGG
>CAZBKX010000374.1:0-3030 GCA_964492535.1 uncultured Rhodoferax sp.
GGCGTCACTTGTTCAAGCACTTCGAAAGCATCGACCAGCATGGACTGGAGTTGCTGACACCGTTCTTTGACACCGCATTTCTGAAATCCGTGGCATCAACACCAGTGCAGTGGGGCGTGCTGCATCGGCTGTATGCCGAGTTCTTTACACATCTGCCTGAATTTGCACGCAAGACGCCATGGCAAACCTACCCGGGGCATGTACCCTGCCCTGTGGCCGGAGATCCGAGCGCGAGCTACCAGTGGACACCCACCGAAATCAAGAATGAGGCGTTTTCGGCTCGCCGAAAAACTTCAATGGCCCTACTGCGTTCCTTGGGCCATGACCTGCAACCGCCTGTTTTCTCGCAAGCCCGGGTGGGTGTCGCTGCGCTCTTGCATGCCCTGGGTCTGCGAGATTGCCGTCATATTCTGTGGCGGCTGGAGCTCTACCAGCAATTCGACACTCACACCCGAAATGGGAAGATCTAAACGGTTACGGGCTGCTGCAAGTCCCCTCGTTTGATTGAGTTGCCAGGGCTTGGCGGTAGTCCACCACACGCCTGTTCACGCAAAAGCAAAAGATGGAGCCATTCAACCGGGTCAACACCGGCGAGAAAGAAAACGGACGTCCGAGCAGCTTGGAAACCATTCGCTGAAAGTAATAACTCCAGGCATGACGCTGCGGTGAGGTCATCCAGAGCATGGCGTTCCAACGGCGCACCCAGTTCAGCAACTTGGCTTGAAAGAGCGACAAAAGCCCGTGCTTCACCAGAAATTCCCGGTACGCCTGGAGCAGATCTGGGTCAACGGGTGTGATTGGCGCCGGATACTCCAGCAAGCTGGCCATCTTTACCTGGCCAAACAGGGCCCGAGGCACGCCAGCCTGCTCTGCCAGACGTCGGGGAATCGGCCGATCGTAGTCCGTGTGGAGTCGCCAGGGCGCCATCTCCGCCGACTGGGTGATGCTGAAAATATCGGCCCGACGCCGAGCACCAATATAGGGAAAGGCCAGCTGGACATACCCCGCCTGCAGTCGGACTTCAGTCAGGCCATGGTTGCCCAGATCCCCCCGCATCAAGTCAGGATTGATCAGGCCGGGGTGCTCCTTGTAATAGTTTTCTCCGTACCACAACTCACCCAGACAGCCCGTCATCAGCACAGTAGGTCGGGTGACATACTCACCAATCTGCAGCAAGTTGAAATCTCCTGTCTCCTGCATACACGCATAAAACAGATACTCCATTGCAGAGTTTTTCTCCAGCGCCCGGCGCTCAATGGGCACACATGGCAAACCCAACACTTGACAGATCTCGCTGCCATCGTCGTTCAACTCATGGTGCTGGTCCTCGTCTGCAAAATAGCCCTTGCCTTTGCTCTTGGACACCGTAAAAACGAGATCAATCCCCATGTTTTTAGCCACAGCATTCGCAGCGGTGGAGTCATATCCTCTGGACTGAGTGGAAAAAATTTCCATCGGCCGCACCCGAAGGGGATCTCGTGCATTCTTGGCAAGTCGCACACAGGCCTGAGCGAGGTAAGAAGCGTAGTCATTGAACTCGGCAAAGGGAGGTGGCAGCGGCTTGTCCTCAAGCTTTGCTCGACCAGACGCTATAGACAGATTCCAGTGCACGAGCCGGTTCACGCTACCCCGACATGTTGGTATCTGTGGTGTGTAGTTATTGAGCCCTGACAAGATTGAGTTATTGATCTGGTCATAGTTTTTCACCTGGGGATCAAGTTCATCATCCAGACTCATAAGCAGCAAGGGCAACGAGTTCGCCACAGCCATGCAAGCCCCATCTGGACCGGCACACCAGTAAAGATAGTCCGTGGTGCTGGCACTGGAAACAAAGACGATGGAATCGCCCCTGATCACCGCACCGGACCCAAAAACGCAGGCACTTCGATCGAAATCAATGGCTGAAAACGGACCATCCCAGACCCCTTCAACAAATCCCTTTGCACCGACCTCAACCCACGGACCGTGCTGCACCAAGGTCTGGTGATCATGCCAATTCATGCGCGCAATCCATGCCATTTTGGGCAAAGCAGAGACAAGTTGGTAGTTGAGCTTCACGCAATGGACCTTACAAAGTTAACGTGCGGGTTGTCGGATGAGTTCAAGCACACGGTCAGCAGCCACCTCGCTTGCGGAACTGACGGCATCCCATTGCTCGGGCGGGAGTGGCGTCACCACATAGTCAGCCATCGAGTCCCTGGGATGGGCCGGAGCAACCCCCATCTTGACCCGGCGAAACTTGTCATCCTGAAACGACTGGAGGATGGACCGCACCCCAAGGTGCCCACCGTCCCCGCCACGCAAGCGTGCACGCACCACGCCCAGAGGGAGATCGAGGTCGTCATGAACCAGAACGCACTGATGAGACCTGAAAGAAAAGTCCTTGAACAGACGAAGCAACGCAGGCCCTGTCTCGTTCATCGGAACCAATGGTTTGATCAGCCACATCCCCAAGCCCTGACATTCGCCGCGTGCGACAAGGGCGAGCGGGCTGTCGTCAACCCAATGCGCTCCCAGGCGCTGCGCAAGCACCTCCACTGCGCGATACCCCACGTTGTGCGGTGTATTGGCGAGATCTTTGGCGGGGTTGCCAAGACCAATGACCACTTGGGTGATGGAAGTTGAAACGCTCAACTCTGAGGCTGCGGATTTCTCCACAAGAGGCATTGTGAGGTGGGGCACAATCTCTTTGGCCAGCGCTGGCCCTGAAGCAATGTGAAGTAACTCGCAAGTCTCGCAGGACTGCATTCGCCCACAGTCAGCTCGCCAGCATTGAATCGAACCTTTCAAGGCAATCAGAAGGCGCTGCATGTGATCTGCCTTGTGAGATCCCTTCAGCAAGACGAGATCACCCGGCTTGAAATACGACGCGAGGTGAGCACAGGCGTCACGCAGCGACGCAAATGCGAACAACTCCCCATCTGATTCCTGCCTGGCACGCAAGCAGGCTGAGGCTCTCGGACCCACGAAAACGACACAGTCGGCAACATCCAGGGCCATCTTCCCCACCTCAACATAGCGGCGGGTCGA
>CAZBKX010000375.1:0-4519 GCA_964492535.1 uncultured Rhodoferax sp.
AAAAACAGCGTAACGGCAGTGCCGGTGCCAGCCACGCAGCCGATTCCCCTGAAGTAACCAGCGAGCAGCGCCGCCTTAGCTGCGCTGACGAACGGCCTCATACAAACACACGCCACTGGCCACCGACACGTTCAGGCTCTCCACTGCGCCACGCATCGGAATGCTCACCAGTTCATCGCAGGTCTTGGCGGTGAGCTGGCGCATGCCATCGCCCTCCGCCCCCAGCACCAGCGCGACCGGGACCTTGAGATCGGCCTGGTAGATGGTCTTGGTCGCGACATCGCTGGTGCCAATCACCCAGATGTTGCGCTCTTTCAGCTCGTTCAGGGTACGCGCCAGGTTGGTGACCATGAAATACGGCACGGTCTCGGCCGCGCCACTGGCCACCTTGGCCACGGTGGCGTTGATGCCGGCGGCGTTGTCCTTGGGGGCGATAACGGCGTGCACGCCAGCGCCATCGGCCACCCGAAGGCAGGCACCCAAGTTGTGCGGATCGGTCACGCCGTCCAGCACCAGAATCAGCGGCTGCTCGCGCTCGGCCAGAGGTTTATCGGCTTGGGCGGCTTCGAGTCGTTCAAGCAACTCGTCCAGTGAATGCACCTGCGCGAGTTCTTCCACACGGGCGGCCACGCCCTGGTGCCCGTGCCCGCCGCAGAGCTTGGCCAGTCGGATACTGTCGGACTCGATCAGCCGGCAGCCCATTTCTTTGGCTTTGTCGATGAATTGGCGCATGCGCGCGTCACGGCGCGTGGGGTCAAAATAGATTTCGATGATGGATTTGGGCGCCGTCTTGAGGCGAACACCGACGGCATGAAAGCCGAATAAAACTTTGGATGAAGACATGCACCCATTATCGTGGCTAGGCGAGCCACATAAAATTCATAGCTTCCAAGGCATTGGATTCGCCGGCCAGAGGCCTAAAACACCCTCAAACATCGGCTGTCGTGTCCAAAACCCGGCCCGCCTCAATGGTGATGCAGCGGGCGCAGCGGGCGGCAATGGCGCGGTCATGCGTGACCAGCACCAGCGTGGTGCCCAACTCGCGATTCAAGTCAAACATCAACTCCATCACCTTCTCGCCGGTGGCGAAATCCAGGCTGCCGGTGGGCTCGTCGGCCAGCAACAACGCCGGCTTCACCACAAAAGCCCGGGCCAGGGCCACGCGCTGCTGTTCACCGCCGCTCAACACCTTGGGGTAATGGCCCAGCCGCTCCGACAAACCCACCCGGGCCAGCATCTCGGTGGCAGTGGCGCGGGCGTCACGCCGGTCAGCCAGCTCCAGCGGCAGCATCACGTTCTCCAGCGCGGTGAGATTGCCCAGCAGCTGAAAACTCTGAAACACAAAACCCACCTTTTGCGCCCGCAACCCCGCCCGTTCGTCTTCGTTCAAGGCAAACAGGTCTTGCCCGGCCAGGCGCACGGTGCCCCGGGTGGGTGTGTCCAGCCCGGCAATGATGGACAAGAGCGTGCTCTTGCCCGAGCCGGAGGCGCCCACAATGGCCGCTGTTTCCCTCGCGTTCAGGGAGAAATCAATATCGCGCAAAATGTCAAGCGTGCCCGTTGAATCAGTCACCGACTTGAAAACGCGCTCTACAGAAATAATTGAATCAGACATGGGGCTCTCTTTGTATCGACGACACTTTATCGCAGCGGCCGTATCGGCCTTTGCAGCGGGGATATCCGCCGCCTCGGGCACCGCCGTGGTAGCCAAGCAAGCCAGAACCATTTTGGTCGTGGGTGATTCGCTCAGCGCAGAGTACGGCCTCAAGCGGGGCACAGGCTGGGTCGCGCTGCTGGAGCAGCGTTTGAAAGAAAGCAAAATCGCCGCGACCGTGGTGAATGCCAGCATCAGCGGCGACACCACTTCGAGCGGCCGAGCCAGGCTGGCCGCGCTGCTGGCCCAGCACCGCCCCACTCACGTGGTCATTGAACTGGGAGGCAACGACGCCCTGCGTGGCCTGCCGCTCCAATTCACCGAAGACAACCTGACCGTCATGACCCAGGCGGCCCAAAAGGCGGGCGCCCGCGTCTTGCTGGTGGGCATGCAGGTGCCGCCCAATTACGGCCGGGACTATGGCGCGCGCTTTGCCGCCCTGTTTGCGGATGTAGCCACAGCAAACAAGGCCGCCCTGGTGCCGTTTTTGCTGGAAGGCGTGGCCAAAGAATCGGGGGGCGCCAGCAGTACCAGCCTGTTTCAGGCCGACCGCATTCACCCCAAAGAAGAAGCCCATCCCATCATGCTGGCCAATGTATGGCCTGAACTCAGGAAACTACTGCAATGAGCCTGACCACCCTGAGTGCCACGGACCTGATCGGTCAACTGCACGAGTTCGATACGGTCATCGATGCGCGCAGCGAGGGCGAGTTTGACGAGGACCACTTGCCCGCGGCCATCAATTGGCCCACCCTCAACAACGACGAGCGCCGCGAGATCGGCACGCTCTACAAGCAGGTCAACGCCTTCGAGGCCAAAAAGCGTGGTGCAGCCATAGCTGCCCGAAACATTGCCGGTCACATCGACCGCGAGGTGATCGACAAGCCCAAGGACTGGAAACCACTGGCTTACTGCTGGCGTGGGGGCAAGCGCAGTGGCTCGCTGTCACTCATCCTGTCCGAGATCGGCTTTAGGGTGACCCTGCTGGAGGGCGGCTACAAGGCGTTCAGGGCAGCGGTGGTGGCCGACATTCCACGCTGGGCGAGCAGCTTGCAATTTCGCGTGATTTGCGGCACCACGGGGTCGGGCAAAACACGGCTGCTGCAAGCGCTTGGTGCCCAGGGCGCGCAGGTGGTAGACCTGGAAGCGCTGGCCAACCACCGCAGTTCGGTGCTGGGCGCCATTCCGGGCTTACCGCAACCCACGCAAAAACGCTTTGACACGCTGGTGTGGGACGCCTTGCGGCATCTGGACCCCGCACGCCCGGTCTTCATCGAGAGCGAAAGCAAAAAGGTGGGCAATGTGGCCGTGCCGGTCTCGTTGATCGAGGCCATGCGCCAAAGCCCGTGCCTGAACCTGGTGCTGCCGGACGCCGAGCGGGTGGCGCTGCTGATGGAAGACTATGATTTTTTTGTACAGGACGCAGAGCATTTTTGCAATCGCCTGCAAGTGTTGGCAGAGTTCCGTGGCAAGGCGGTGGTCGATGGCTGGACCAGCTTGGTGCGGTCCGGCCAGATTGAGCCCGTGGTGCAGGAATTACTCACTCAGCACTACGACCCGGTGTATTTGCAGTCCATGCGACGCAACTTCCAGCAGTTCGAAAATTCAAAAACAATAGCGCCCGAGGATCACTCTGTGCCGGCTATGGCCCAATTAGCCCAACAATTGCTTGAGGAAACCGCATAAAAAAACAGCATGTAGCGTGGGTATGCCCGTGTTGGCACTGGGTGAACGATATTCTGGAGCAGTCGGCCACAGGGCGGGTTTTGGAGTATGACCCCGCCACCGGAGCCACCCGCGTGGCGGCGGGAGGCCTGAGTTTTGCCAATGGGGTGACTTTGAGCCAAGACGAGCAAACGCTGTTTGTGAGCGAAACCGGCCAACACAAGGTGTGAAAAATTTCAGTGTCGGCGAATGACCTGAATGTGACTCAGGGAGGCCCCCTGACCTGTCATTGCGTGGAAAATGGGCGAGTGGTTGCCGATGTGCAGGGCCCTTCGGCAGCGTATCCGAAAACCACAGCGGTCACCGAAGCCTCGGACAAGCTTCATGTGCAAAGCTTGCACGCCAAGGGTCTGGGCTGGATGCCCAAGTAAATCTCAGGTGGCAGCGGGCGTGTCAGGGCCGGCTTCTGTCGGCTCACCTTCAGAATCATCCTCAGGGGCGCCCTCTTCGCCGCCCTCGCCTACCTTGCGCTCAGCCTTGTGCTTGAGCTTTTCCTCTTTCTTCTTCTTCTTGGCCAGTTCTTTCTGGCGCTTCTCGTATCCGTAGTTGGGTGTTGCCAAAGTATGCTTTCTGTAGTTAAAGACACTTTACCATTTGAAGGCCGGTGCCCGGCACCCGCTGCACAACTTATTTGGCGATTCAGGCGGGCACTGCGGGGTCATCGAGCCATCGCACGCACCCGCGGTAGGCATGCCAGCTGGCATGCCCCAGCCAGGGCCCGATGAACAGCAAGCCCAAGCCCCAGGGGATCAGGGCCGCTATCACCAGTGAAGTCAGTACGACGCCCCACAGCAGCATCACGGCCAGGTTGCCAAAAACGACCTGCAGACTGGTGATGGCGGCAGAGATGGCGTCGGTATCCCGGTCCAGGATCATCGGTATGGACACCACGGCAATGGAATACACCAGACCGGCAAACACGCTGCCCACCACCATATACACAACCAAAAACTCCCAGTTCTCGGGATTGAAGATGGCCTTGATGACACCGGTGGTCGACGGCATGCCGGTATTGAAAAACACGGCAAATACCACCAAAGACGCGCGCCCCCACAACAACTCCAGCACGATCAACACCAGAACCAGCATGCCCATGCTGCGCACATGACTGTCCCAGCAGGTCAGCGAGGCACCCAATTC
>CAZBKX010000376.1:0-2154 GCA_964492535.1 uncultured Rhodoferax sp.
GGCCCGTCCCAAAGCGCGGCCAACTGACGCGCCAGCGTGGTCTTGCCCACTTGGCGCGGGCCGAGCAGGGTGACGATCGGAAACTGCTTCAGGGCCAGCGTCAATTGGATGAGTTGGTGCTCGCGTTCAATCATTCAGGCATTTTAGATCGAAAAGTCGGAGTAATTCTCCGACTTTTCAAGGCGTTTTTACTCGCAAAACACGACAACATCGTCTATGGGGCATGTTGACGGTGGCGCGTCAATAGGGGCATCAGGTGCCGCAGCGCCCTGAAGCCAAACGCCGGCGCGACCTGCATCAAGCCAACATTGTGCAAACCTTGCTTGACAACGGCCTTCTCCTTCCAAGTTGATGCGATGCCTTGTTTGCCAAGGCGGTAGCGCTGGCTGAACCAGGCGTTGAAAAGTCGGAGCTGATCCGGGAATGCGTCAAGGCATTCATTCAACGTCAGACCGCGCGCCGCCTGGCCGCGTTGGGTGGGCAGGCGCCGGACATCGAGCTCGCCCCCCGCCGGCGCGAAGAGTTGCCCATGCCATGAATGTGCTGGTGGACAGCTCTGTGTGGGTCGGGCATTTCAAACACCGCAATGAACACTTGGTAGCGTTGCTTGAGGTCGATGCAGTCGTCTGCCACCCTTATATCGTGGCGGAAGTAGCCTGTGGAACACCGCCTGGTCGCAAGGGGGTCATCAGTATGTTGGCCGAGCTGGAAAGTGTCTCAATGGCAGCTCAGAATGAACTTCTGGCCCTGCTGGATGCCAGAAAATTCTACGGTCGCGGCTGCGGCTTTTTTGACCTGAGTTTGCTGGCCGCTGTGCTGATTAATGAGATGACTGTGATCTGGACATTGGACACGCGGTTTGAGCAAATCGCCATCGAGATGAACAAGGCCTTCAGCCCGAAGCTTCATTCGTGAGCGTAAACAAAGGGTTGGGCACAAATGGCGCGACAAAAATGTCACACTTAAACGGCTGAGTGACAAAAATCAACTCACTTTGAATGGCCAAGCGGTCAATTTTTTCAGACAACAGGCAGATTCGCGCGTTAAGACCATTGGCACGGAAACTGCTGATTGATCGGCGTCCCGTCGTTTTTTTTCTCAACTTTAAGGAGCTATTTATGAAGCGTTCTATGCAAAAAGGTTTTACCTTGATCGAGTTGATGATCGTTGTGGCGATCATCGGTATTTTGGCTGCGGTGGCTTTGCCGGCTTATCAGGATTACACGGTGAAAGCCAAAGTGGCTGAAGTTATTTTGGCTGCTTCGTCTTGCCGCACTAGCATAACTGAGACGATTCAGACCTCAAATACGGCCCCAGGTGTAGGGGGTTGGGGTTGCGAAGTGGCGTCAGGTTCCGGCACAAAGTATGTGTCGATTGTTGCAACTGCTGCAGGTATTGCTGCAGGCGGCATAGGTGGTGGAATGATTACTGTTACTTCCCAAAATTTGGGTACTGGTATTGATGGAACTGTAAGGATGGCACCGTGCTCCGCCGCAACGCAAACTACTTTTGCTGCTTGTTCGCAACCACCGCTAGGCAGAGCAGTTAATTCTTGGATTTGTGGTCCTGGAACAATGAATGCTAAATATTTGCCTGGGTCATGCAAAGCAGGTTAAATTTTACTTAAACGGAAAAGCGGCATGTGCCGCTTTTTTTTATGCTGATCTCGCGCATCATCGTCCTTGGACTGACTTTTTTCACCCTGTCCTGGCTCGCTTACGACCACTATCGACCATGGGTGAATTTTCATGCCGAACTGCTGGCGTTCGTCGGTCTGTTTGCACTCGTCGCTGGCGTCTTGAATTCAAAGCAGTGTTCTTCGTCGATGCCTCGACTGGGCATCTCGCTCGCTTTGGTTGTTCTACTGCCGTGGCTCCAATACGCCACGGGTCTCACTCATTTTGCAGGTGACGCGCTCCTGTCCTCGCTTTACCTTTCTGGATTGCTGGCCGCCGTTTTTGTGGGCTACTCCCTCGCTCGCGTTGATCAAGGACCCAACTGTTTAACCGCACTGATGCATTCCCTCTGGATGGCTGCCATGGTGTCTGGCGCCATTGGCTTGGCTCAGTGGCTCAATGTCGACGATCGTGTGGGCATGGTTGTCGTTCAGTCCGATGTGGGCGACAGGGCCATGGGTAACCTGGGCCAGGCCAA
>CAZBKX010000377.1:0-8973 GCA_964492535.1 uncultured Rhodoferax sp.
AGGGACAACAGCACATACAAGTCATCGCCGAGTTTGTAGTCGCGTGTGGTGGGGATGAAGATGCCGCCCTCGGAAAACAAGGGGATGTAGGCCGCATACAAAGCAGACTTTTCCTTGATGGCCAATTGGATGACGCTGGGACGTGGGGTGGCGGGTGGTGGGGCGGAGCTCATCGGTGGGGCATTTTCTCAGTTTGAGTTTAGGGCGTTTTGGGCCTGAGCCACAAGGGCCTCCACCATCAGACCCGCATTGAAGGGGTGCTCCACGGTGCGGCGGGTAGCAGCCAGGGCTTGGGACCAGACGGTCAGCGAGCTCAGTGTGCCACCCTTTGGCAGGACACTTGCATCAAAAAATCGGGCATTGGCGCCCATTGTGACCGCGAGCATGTCGTGACACAACTTGTGCAGTGCGTCGACTACTTGTGCCGGTGTCCAGTCTTTCAGGACACTGCCATCTCCCTGTGAGATGGCGATGGGCAACCTGACCCACGCGGCGGCAAATGAACTGCCCGCCTGCCCGCCCTGGTAGTTCAGCAAGGCGTCTTCTGGCCGGGCACCGGCGGCACGCAACATCACCCGTGCCGAGTCTTCGGGCACGCCTTGTTCCTGCATCCATGCCAGTGACTCTTGCGGGCTGGGCCAGACCATGCTGTGACCCAGGCACCGGCTACGGATGGTGGGCAAAAGCTGGTGGGCCGCATCGGTTGCCAGCACAAACTTGACGTCACCCGGTGGCTCTTCCAGGGTTTTGAGCAGGGCGTTGGCCGTGATGTTGTTCATCCGCTCTGCCGGGAACACCAGCACGGCCTTGGCACCACCCCGGGCGCTGGTGCGCTGGGAGAATTCCACCGCATCACGCATCGCGTCGACGCGGATCTCTTTGCTGGGTTTGCGCTTTTTGTCATCAATCTCGGCCTGCGCCTTTTCTCCCAGAGGCCAACCCAGGGCCAGCATCACGGTCTCGGGCATCAGCACGCACAGGTCGGCATGGGTGTGCACATCAATGGCGTGGCAACTGCCGCAGGTGCTACAGGCGCCAGCCTGGGTGGGCGCGTTGCAGAGCCAGGCCCGCACCAATGCCAGCGCCAGGCTGTACTGTCCCAAACCTGACGGGCCCGCCAACAACCAGGCGTGGCCGCGCTGGGCCAGCAGTTGGGTCGCTTGCGCGGAAATCCAGGGCGCGGTGGTGCTGTTGCTCATCAGTGGGCACTCATAGCCAGCCGCGCTTCACCACGGCCTGCAGCACTTCCTGCCAAACGCCCTCGCGGGTGTTGTCGGCCTGGATGCGTGCAAAACGGTCCGGGTTGGTCTGCATGCGCTGAAGATAGCCAGCCGCAACGCGCTGGAAAAAAGCCAATGGCTGGGCCTCGAATTTATCGGGCACGCGTGCGCCCTGCAGACGCTGTGCCGCGATATCAGCGGGCAAGTCAAACCACACGGTTAAATCAGGTTGACGAATAAAATCAGCCTCTGGCCGGCGTATTTGTTGTACCCAGTGCTCTAGAGTTGATAGCATTTGAACATCGAACCCACGGCCGCTGCCCTGGTAGGCAAAGGTGGCATCCGTGAAGCGGTCACACAGCACCACCTCACCCCGGGCCAGGGCAGGCTCAATGCACTGCTGAAGGTGGTCGCGGCGGGCGGCGAACACCAGCAAGGCTTCGGTCATCGCATCCATGGCGTCGTTGAGGACCAGCGCGCGGAGTTTTTCGGCCAAGGGTGTGCCGCCGGGCTCGCGGGTGAGGGTCACCACCCTGCCCTGCGCCCGAAATGCCTGCGCAAGGCCCTCAATATGGGTGGATTTGCCGGCACCGTCAATGCCTTCAAAACTGATGAAAAGTGCGCCCTGGGGCTGGGGTTGTGTCATGTGCCTTACGGACCGCGTTGGTATTTGTTCACCGCACGATTGTGCTCATCGAGGCTGGCGCTGAATTGGCTTGTGCCGTCGCCGCGCGCCACAAAATACAAGGCTTTTGTGCTGGCGGGCTGGACTGCCGCCAACAAGGCCGACTTGCCGGGCATGGCAATCGGCGTGGGTGGCAAGCCGGTGCGGGTGTAGGTGTTCCAAGGAGTGTCTGCCTGGAGGTGGCGTTTGCGCAGGTTGCCGTCAAAGGCATCCCCCAGACCGTAGATCACGGTGGGGTCGGTTTGCAACATCATGCCAATCTTCAGCCGGTTTGAGAACACGCCGGAGATCATGGCGCGGTCATTGGCACGCCCGGTTTCCTTCTCCACGATGCTGGCCAGAATCAGGGCCTGCTCCGGGGTTTTAAGGGGCGTATCCGCAGCACGCTGGCTCCAGGCGGCGTCGAGTTTTTTGTCCATCGCCCGCATCGCCCGCGCCAACACCGCCAGGTCGCTGCTGCCCTTGGCGTAGGTGTAGGTGTCGGGGAAAAACCGGCCTTCGGGGTGAACGCCCGGCCTGCCGAGGGCTTTCATGATCATATCGGGCTCTAGCCGGTACGTTTCTTGCCCTAACTGCTCAGCTTTTGATAGTGCTGCACGCATCTGCTTGAAGGTCCAGCCCTCCACCAGAGTCACGGCGCGCAAAGCCTCATCACCCCGAACCAGCTTGTCCAGCAAGCTGCGTGGTGTGGCTCCCCGGCTGATTTCATAGCTGCCGGCCTTGATCTGGCGCGAGTCGCCCGACAAACGAAACCACCAATACAACAGCAAGGGGTTGGTGTCGACGCCACTGTCCACGACCCCTTGGACGACGCCCCGCGCGGAGGTGCCCGCTTCGATCGACAGGTCGACCGTCTCACTGCTCAAGCGCAAGCCGTGGTTCAGCCACCACGCAGCCCCGGCCCCGGCCAACGCCACCATCACCACAAATAAACCAAAGAGTCGACGCACAGCCCTACAGCCTCACCAAAAATTGATGGGGCATGATAATTCAAGCCATGCATTACAAACTAAACGGGGTCGCCCCACTGCCTCACCTCGGAGTGATCCGGGCTGAAGGCGACGACGCAGGTAAATTTCTTCATGGCCAATTGACGCAAGACTTCTCCTTGCTGGGCTTGGCGGAGGCCCGTTTGGCCGGATTTTGCTCAGCCAAAGGGCGTATGCAGGCCAGCTTTATGGGGTTCAAGCGCAGCCCGACCGAGGTGCTGCTGGTGTGCCAGCAAGATATCCTGGCGCCCACGCTCAAGCGCTTGTCCATGTTTGTCATGCGTGCCAAAGCCAAACTGACGGATGCCACGGCCGACTACACACTATTTGGTCTAGCCGGCGATGCACTGGATTTGATAGCGCCTGACCCATTAAATGCTTGGGCCAAGCTTGATTTTGGTCTCGTATCGGTAATTAGTTTGTACCCGGCTGACGGGGTTCGCCGCGCGCTCTGGCTGGCCCCCGTGGCTGAGGCTGCGCCCGCCGGTGCGGCCTTGAGCACGCAAGACTGGTGCTGGAGCGAGGTGCGCAGCGGCATTGCCATGGTGAGCACGCCGATCCGGGAGGCGTTTGTGCCCCAAATGCTGAATTACGAGTCGGTCGGTGGTGTGAACTTCAAGAAAGGTTGCTACCCGGGCCAGGAGGTCGTGGCGCGCAGTCAGTTTCGGGGCATCTTGAAGCGCCGCGCTTATCTGGCGCATGCAGATGCAGCCATGAAGGCCGGCGACGAGGTGTTTCAAGCCGATGATGACAGCCAACCCTGCGGCATCGTGGCTGAAGCTGCAGCGTCGCCGCTGGGTGGATTTGACGCCATTGTGTCCATGCAGGTGTCGGCGTTTGAGGCCAATGCGGTTCATCTGGGGGCGGCCAGTGGCGCCCTGCTCACGCTGGCTCCCGCGCCCTACCCGCTGCTGGCCGATATTTAACGGGGCCGGCACCAGGCGTTCTCACACCCGGGGCGCTGGCAGAGGATGCGTCATCTCGAGATGGACAATGCCCGCCTCCTCAAGAGGCTCGCCCCGGGTCACAAACCCGAGCCGGGCATAAAACCCTTCAGCGCTGCGCTGGGCGTGCAACATCACCTCTCGGTCACCCCGCTCCGTGGCTGCATTAAGCAGTGCGCGAAGTACGTCGCGCCCCAGGTTAGCGCCGCGCAGCACCCGGTGCACTGCCATTCTGCCAATGCGGCTTACACCGGGGGCGTGCTGCAGCAAACGGCCCGTGGCTACCGGCAGACCCAAGCGGTTGCGCACCAGGGCATGCACGGCGGTGGCGTCCAGCGCGTCATGCACCAAGGCCAGGGCAATGCCCTGCTCCTTGACAAAAACGGCCTCGCGCAGCTCTCGGGCTTCTGGGCCGAGATCGTGCCAGCTGCCGACTTGAGTTCGCACCACCGGCTCCCAGGCTTCATAGCCGGTCATCACCTCGCGCAAGGCAAGCGGCACAGGTTTGGATGTTTGGGTGGCAGGGTCAGCAAACACATAGATGAGCTCACAGCTGATCAGGTGCTCGTCACCCCGGAAAATTGCACCGGTAAACAGCATGGACGAGTTGCCGATGCGGGTGCATTGGAGGGCCACATCGAGCTGGTCATCCACCCGGGCCGAGGCATGAAATTCGACCGTGGCTTTCTTGACGTAAACGTCTCCTTCCAACGCCAGCATGGTCGTGTCGTAGGGCAAGGCCAGCGCGCGCCAGTAGTCGGCCATGGCGGTGTCGAAGTACATCAGGTAATGGGCGTTGAACACGATTTTCTGCATGTCCACCTCTGCCCAGCGCACCCGCAGGCGGTGAAAAAAGCGAAAGTCCTGGCGTGAAAGTTCATTCATGGTGGTGGGTCTTTGGATCTATTCAAAAGCGGATCGCAGCGCCCGCGCGGCATCGGCATGCGCTGTGTGGGCTTGGGGAATGGCGCGCCCCATCTTGATGAACTCGTGCACCACGCCCCGGTAGATTTCCAGGTCCACCGGCACACCGGCGGCACGCAGTTTGTCGGCGTACATCACGCCTTCATCCACCAACGGGTCGCATTCGGCCAAACCGAACCAGGCCGGGGCCACACCGTCCACATCCGAAGCGCTCAGGGGTGAAAAGCGCCAGTCATCCCGGTCAGCCGGGGTGCGCAGGTACTGGTTGAAGAAATAGGTGATGTGGGTCTCTTCAAGCACAAAGCCCTTGGCAAAGGTCTTGTGCGAGGGTGTGTCCTGATGGGCTGCGCAACCGGGATAAAACAGCAGTTGCAGGCGCAGCGGCAAGCCAACACGGCGCGCCTCGATGGCACAGGCCGCCGCCAGCGTCCCACCGGCGCTGTCGCCGCCAACCGCCAGGCGCCCGGTATCGAGACCCAGCGCCGCGCCTTCGCGGGCTACCCACTGCACGGCGTCCCACGCGTCCTCATGCGCCACCGGAAACCTGAACTGGGGTGCCAGCCGGTACCCCACCGAGAGCACAGCGCAGTGCGCCAGGTGACTGAGGGTGCGGCACAACACATCATGGGTGGCGATGCTGCCGATGGTGAAGCCGCCGCCATGAAAATAAACGAGTACTGACAAGGCTTCGCCGGCTGGCGCATAGAGCCGTACAGGCACCTGTTGCCCGTCGCGCGCCTGAAAGGAGAAGCTCTCAACCCGATGTAGTTTGGGTGCGGGGAGATCCAGCACGCCAGCCCCCACCTCATAGGCCGCGCGGGCCTGCACCGGTGTCAATGCGTGCAGGGGCACCCGGGGCGCACGCGCCATCCGGTCGAGCACGCCGTACATGGCGGGTGTGAGCAGGGCGCGTGGGTGACGGTGATGACTCATCTCAGCAGTGCTTGTTGTTAAAGTGCATCTATTCATCCTACACCGCAGAACCTCATGGCACTGATCTATTACGTGACACAAATCCAGTTCGAATTTGGGGCCATCAAGCTCCTCAAGCAAGAGTGCGAGCGGGTGGGCATCAGCCGCCCCATGATCGTCACCGACGCTGGCGTGAAAGCCGCCGGCGTTTTACAAAAAGCCCTGGATGCGTTGCCAGGCATGCGCGTGGCCGTGTTTGACCAGACGCCCTCCAACCCGACCGAGGCGGCCGTTCGCGCTGCCGCCGAGGTCTACAAAATGCAGGGCTGTGACGGCTTGATTGCGGTGGGCGGTGGCTCGGCCATTGACTGCGCCAAAGGCGTGGCGATCGCGGCCACCCATGAGGGCCCGCTGACCGTTTATGCCACGATTGAAGGTGGCTCGCCCCGCATCACGGACCGTGTCGCGCCCATCATTGCCGTTCCCACCACCAGCGGCACCGGCAGCGAGGTGGCGCGCGGCGCCATCATCATCGTGGACGATCACCGCAAGCTCGGTTTTCACTCCTGGTTTTTGGTGCCCAAGGCGGCCATTTGCGACCCTGAGCTCACGCTGGGTCTGCCCCCGCATTTGACGGCGGCCACCGGTATGGATGCCATTGCCCACTGCATGGAAACCTTCATGGCTCCAGCCTTCAACCCACCGGCTGACGGTATTGCGCTGGACGGATTGGCTCGCGGCTGGGCCCACATTGAGCGTGCCACCCGCGATGGCAGTGACCGGGAAGCACGCCTCAACATGATGAGCGCCTCCATGCAGGGCGCCATGGCGTTCCAGAAAGGCTTGGGCTGCGTGCATTCGCTCAGCCACAGCCTGGGTGGCGTTGACCCCCGCCTGCACCATGGCACGCTGAACGCGATGTTTTTGCCGGCCGTGATACGGTTCAACTCGGCCGCGGAATCCATTCAAAAAGAACAACGCCTGCAGCGCATGGCGCAGGCCATGGGACTGGCTGCAGCCAATGCGATTCCCGAAGCCATTCAGGAGATGAGTGCCCGCCTCGGCCTGCCCAGTGGCCTGGCAGCGATGGGCGTGCAAAAAGATCAGTTTGACAAGGTCATTGCGGGTGCCATGAATGATCATTGCCACAAAACCAACCCCCGCATTGCCACGCCAGACGAGTACCGCGACATGTTGACCCGATCCATGTAAGCCCTGACGCACAGCCTGCTGGCACCAACATTGCTAACATCCAACACATAGTGAGGTTTTGCCTTGCCCAACCAAATAAAAAAGTCATGTCCATTCACGCAGCACTGAGTCACATTACCCACTACAAATACGACCGCATGGTCAACCTGGGTCCCCAGGTGATTCGCCTGCGGCCTGCGCCCCATTGCCGCAGCAAGATCATTTCTTACTCGCTCAAGGTGGACCCGGCTGATCACTACATCAACTGGCAGCAAGATCCATTTGCGAATTACCAGGGGCGGCTGGTGTTTGAGAAGAAGACGCGCGAATTCAAAGTCACGGTCGATCTGGTGGTCGAAATGGCGGTCTACAACCCGTTTGACTTCTTTTTGGAGCCCAGTGCTGAAAACTTTCCATTCAAGTACGAGGCCTTGCTGGAACAAGAGCTGGCGCCCTATCTGGCGGCTGACGACCTGACCGAGCGTCTCAAGGATTGCCTGGCTCGCATTGACCGCAGACAGCGCCGTTCCATTGACTTTCTGGTGGACGTCAACCAGATGGTGCACAAGGACATCAGCTACCTTATCCGCATGGAGCCAGGTGTGCAAACGCCGGACGAAACCCTCAAGCTGGGCTCCGGCTCATGCCGCGACTCGGCCTGGTTGATGGTTCAACTGCTTCGCCACTGCGGCCTGGCGGCGCGTTTTGTCTCGGGCTACCTGATCCAGTTGAAGCCGGATGTGAAGTCCCTCGATGGTCCCAGTGGCACCGAGGTCGATTTCACCGATTTGCATGCCTGGTGCGAGGTCTACTTGCCTGGCGCAGGCTGGGTGGGGCTGGACGCGACCTCCGGCTTGCTGGCGGGTGAGGGTCACATTCCGTTGGCCTGCACTCCCCAGCCCTCGGGTGCTGCACCCATCGAGGGCGGCATGGACAAGTGTGAGGTGGAGTTTGAGCACCACATGGCCATCACGCGCATTTATGAGTCGCCGCGCGTGACCAAACCCTACACCGCAGAGCAATGGCAGGCCGTGATGGCGCTGGGTCTCAAGGTTGACGAGGAACTGGAGGCCGGCGATGTGCGCCTGACCATGGGCGGCGAGCCCACTTTTGTGGCGGTCAGTGACCGTGATGCACCGGAATGGAACACCGACGCACTGGGGCCGACCAAGCGCGGTTTTGCCACCGAATTGGTGCAAAAACTCCGAAACGAATACGGTCAAGGCGGTTTTCTGCACTTTGGGCAAGGCAAGTGGTATCCCGGCGAGCAGTTGCCCCGTTGGGCACTCAATATTTACTGGCGCGCTGATGGCCAGCCCGTTTGGGCCAACCCGGCCTTGTTCACTGACGAGCGCGTGCCCACCCACTACACCAGTGACGATGCCCGTCGGTTTACGCAAACCCTCGCAGCCAAACTGGGCATCACCGATGAGTTCATGCTGGCCGCGTATGAGGATGTCTGGTATTACCTGTGGCGTGAACGCCGCTTGCCCGTCAACGTGGATCCCTTCAACTCCAAGCTGGACGACGAAATGGAGCGCGCCCGGCTGCGCCGGGTATTTACCCAGAAGCTGGAC
The DNA here is from genome assembly GCA_964492535.1 of uncultured Rhodoferax sp. Classification (GTDB taxonomy): domain Bacteria; phylum Pseudomonadota; class Gammaproteobacteria; order Burkholderiales; family Burkholderiaceae_C; genus Rhodoferax. Next base: position 8,443 of record CAZBKX010000377.1, read on the forward strand.
ACGGTCGTGGGCTATGTGCTGCCGGTGAAGGTGGACGAAAAATCGGGTAACGATGGCCCCGCCTGGGTCACCGGCTCCTGGTTCTTGCGGGATGAGCGCCTGTATCTGATGCCTGGCGATTCCCCCATGGGCCTGCGCCTGCCGCTGGACTCCCAGCCCTGGGTGAGCAAGGCAGACTACCCTTACCTGATCGAGCAAGACCCTTCTGCCCCTCGCCCTGGCTTGCCAGCGCACGAGATGTTGGCTGGTCGATATGCACAAATCGCCGGGCCCTGCGGGCTCGCGCCGGCAGCAGCCTCCAGTGGCACGCCTTATTTGTCAGGCACCGGGCCGCAACCCGAGGCAACGCGTTTGTTTCAGACAGGAACCAGCCCGGCAGCCGCTCACATGGCAAGCCAGGCCCAAAGCCACGCCCAGGCCGAGCCGGAAGCCTTTGCCCGCGTGCCCAAGCGCCAGGAATCCGCTGCCTGGATCACGCGCAGTGCCCTGTGCGTGGAGGTGCGTGACCCCCGCCGCGCCAGTGGCCCCAAA
>CAZBKX010000378.1:0-6387 GCA_964492535.1 uncultured Rhodoferax sp.
CACAAGCACATCGACCATTTGAGCAACGCGCACCTGGACGCCCTGGAGGAAGAAACGATCTTCATTCTGCGCGAAGTCGCGGCCGCGTTTGAGCGCCCCACCCTGCTGTTTTCGGGCGGCAAGGACTCCCTGGTGATGCTGAAATGCGCTGAAAAGGCTTTCGGCGCGGACAACATCCCCTACCCGCTACTGATGATCGACACCGGCCACAACTTCTCGGAGGTTACAGACTTTCGCGACTTCCGGGCCAAGGAGCTGGGCGCCGAATTGATCGTGCGCAGCGTTGAAGACTCCATGGCGCGCGGCACCGTGCGTCTGGCGCATCCCGGTGAGAGCCGCAATGTGCACCAGTCGGTCACCCTGCTGGAGGCCATTGACGAGTTTCGGTTTGACGCGCTGATCGGCGGCGCCCGCCGCGATGAGGAAAAAGCCCGCGCCAAGGAGCGCATTTTTTCGCACCGCGACAGCTTCGGCCAGTGGCAACCCAAGGCCCAGCGCCCGGAGTTGTGGACACTGTTCAACACCCGCTTGCAGCCGAATGAGCACTTTCGCGTGTTCCCGATCAGCAACTGGACCGAGCTGGACGTGTGGCAATACATCGAGCGCGAGCAGATCGCGCTGCCCAGCTTGTACTACACGCACAAGCGTGATGTGGTCGAGCGCAAGGGCTTGCTGGTGCCGGTGACAGAACTCACCCCGGCCAAAGAGGGTGAAACCGTGGAGTCCCGCGACGTGCGTTTTCGCACCGTGGGTGACATCACTTGCACTTGTCCCGTAGAAAGCACGGCCGCCACGGCTGCAGACATCGTGCTGGAAACACTGGGTGCTGAAGTGAGCGAGCGCGGCGCCACCCGCATGGATGACAAAACCTCCGAAGCTTCGATGGAGAAGCGCAAGAAAGACGGGTACTTCTGATGAACACATTAAACTTGATAGCGCCTGAGGCAATCGATACGCCGGCCAGCACCAAAAATGACACTCAGTCCGCCCTGAAATTCATCACTTGCGGCTCCGTGGACGATGGCAAGAGCACCTTGATTGGCCGCTTGCTGATCGACAGCCGCTCGGTTCTGCTGGACCAATTGGCCAACGTCTCCAAGAGTGGCGAGGCCGATCTGGCTCTATTCACCGATGGGCTCAGTGCCGAACGGGAGCAAGGCATCACCATCGATGTGGCCTACCGCTACTTCAACACCGCCGAGCGCAAATTCATCATTGGCGATGCCCCCGGCCACGAGCAATACACCCGCAACATGGTCACCGCAGCCAGCAGCGCTGACGCCGCCGTGGTGCTGGTGGACGCGACCAAACTGCAATGGCAGAGCACCGCCCTGGAACTGCTGCCACAAACCCGCCGCCACTCCCTGCTGGTGAACCTGCTGCGCGTGCCCGGCATCGTATTTGCCGTGAACAAGCTGGACGCGCTTGAAGATGCGGCCAAGCCTGAGACCGCGGGTCAGGCGGCGCTGGCGTTTGCCAACATCAGCCAGGCCTTGCGCACGTTTGCCCAGGCAGCGGGCATTGAAGTCACTGCCATCGTGCCGATTTCAGCCCTGAAGGGCCACAACGTGGTGGAGTCGGCACCAGGCTGGTGCGGCTACGCAGGCCCGGGCCTGCTGGACATTCTGGAGCAACTGCCCGCCACACCGGCCGACACAGGCATCCCGTTTGCGTTCCCGGTGCAGTGGGTCGAAAAGTTTTCGGCGTCGAGCGATACGTCTCAGGGCCGTCGCATTTTCTGGGGCCGGGTGGCCACGGGCGCGGCTCGGGTGGGGCAACAGATCACGATTTTGCCCAGCGGCCAGACCGCCACCATCGCCCAGGTGCTGGGTCACACCCGCCAAATCGGCACGGTGCAGGCGGGCCACAGCGCCGGCATTGTGCTGGACCGCGAGGTCGACGTGTCCCGTGGCGACTGGCTGCTGGCCGCAGCGCCGCAGGCGCCGACAACTCCAGCCGACGACTTTGACGAGCCTGCTCAAGCCCCAGGCCACTTCAATGTCACCCGTGATCTGGCGGCCACCGTGGCCTGGATGGACGACGAGCCTCTGGTGGCCGGGCGTGTGTATTGGGCACTGCACGGGCACCGCTGGGTCAAAGCCAAAGTCAAGCGCATCGTGCACCAGCTCGACATCAATACCCTGGCCGAGCACGACGCCACCCAACTCGCGGCCAATGCCATTGGCCACGTGGAATTGACGCTGCAAGAAGCCATTGCCACCCTGCCCTACAGCCAGTCCCGCGTGCTGGGCTCGCTGATTTTGGTGGACACGGCCTCGCACAAAACGGCCGGTGCCGTCTTGATTAACTGACCCACCTCAAGCAACCCCAAGCGATTCAAGGCCAATGTGAATCAGGGGTTGGCGTAAACCCAATAAAATTGCGGGCTAACCCCTACGTTGAAAATTACAAAATGACCCATACCGTCACCGAAGCCTGCATCAAGTGCAAGTACACCGACTGCGTCGACGTTTGCCCCGTGGACTGCTTCCGCGAAGGCCCCAACTTTCTGACCATTGACCCCGATGAGTGCATTGACTGCGCCGTGTGCATTCCCGAGTGCCCGGTGAACGCCATCTACGCCGAAGAAGATGTGCCCAAAGACCAGCAGCACATGACCAAACTCAACGCTGAGTTGGCCTTGCTGCCCACCTGGAAAAGCATCACCAAGCGCAAGGCGCCGCTGCCCGATGCCGACGACTGGAAAGACAAGACCGGCAAGCTGCCCCTGCTGGTTCGCTGAGCGGCCCCAGCACGAGATGCAAAACCCTTCAAGCCCTACGGTGCTTGACTTGATGCCACTGACCGATCTGATCGAGACCGATGCGGTCATTGTCGGCGCGGGGCCAGTGGGATTGTTTCAGGTGTTTGAGCTGGGTTTGCTGGAGGTCAAGGCACACGTCATTGACTCGCTGGACTACCCCGGCGGCCAATGTGTGGAGTTGTACCCGGACAAACCCATCTACGATATCCCCGCCGTGCCCGTGTGCACCGGGCAAGAGCTGACCAACAACCTGCTCAAGCAGATTGAGCCTTTTGGTGCGACGTTTCACTTTGGGCAGGAAGTCACCACCGTCCAAAAGCAGGAAGACGGGCGCTTTTTGGTCGAGACCTCCAAAGGCACGCGTTTTCTCTCCAAAACCATCTTCATTGCCGCTGGCGTGGGTGCCTTTCAGCCGCGCAAGCTCAAGGTGGAGGGGGTGGATGCATTTGAAGGCTCGCAGTTGTTCTACCGGGTCAAGAACCCCATGGACTTTGCCGGCAAAAAACTGGTGATTGTGGGTGGCGGCGATTCGGCGCTGGACTGGGCGCTGGACTTTGTCAAGGACAGCCCGCACAAGGCAGAGAGCGTCATTCTGGTCCACCGTCGCGACGGCTTTCAGGCCGCACCCGCCAACGTAGCCAAAATGCGCGCGCTGTGTGAAGCCTATGAGATGCAGTTCATGGTCGGCCAAGTCACGGGTTTTGAGGCGCACGACCCACTGCTGACGGCACTAAAGGTTACTGGCTCGGATGGCATCACTCGCGTGGTGCCGCTGGATGTGTTGCTGGTGTTCTTTGGCCTGAGCCCCAAGCTGGGGCCTATTGCGCAGTGGGGCCTGGATATTGAGCGCAAGCAGCTCAAGGTCGATACTGAAAAGTTTTCAACCAGTGAGACCGGAATTTTCGCTGTGGGCGACATCAATGTGTATCCCGGCAAGAAAAAACTGATTCTCAGTGGCTTTCATGAGTGTGCATTGGCCGCTTTTGGTGCCATGCCCATCATTTTTCCCGAGAAAAAGGTGTTTTTGCTCTACACCACCACCAGCCCCAAATTGCATAAGGTGCTGGGTGTGGCATCGCCGGTGTTCGATTCAGCAGGCTGAGCCGCTAGAATTCACAGGCGTTTTAAATGAACGCAGACGCTAGGGGTGTTGCCCTGCTCTCCAGTGAGCAGGTCGACTGAGAAAGTCCCTTTGAACCTGATTGAGGTAATCCTCGCGCAGGGAAGCAGTTTTGAAACAAGCGATTGCCTGCTTCTCTGGCAACACTCCCCTTGTTCTGAACACGCCCACCTGCCAATATTTTGCTCGGAGCAAATTGATGGCAAACACAACTTTATCCATTCACAACAAGGCGTTGAAGCCGATTCCTGACGCCGAGCGCGTGTTCCGATGGCCGCAACACGCCTCGCTGTGGTTCAGCCTCGGGGTTGGCCTGCTGGTGATGCAGATTGGCGCCTACCTGGTGCCTGCTGTGGGCAGCCGCGACGCGGTCATGGCCATTGTGCTGGGCTCACTCATCGGCTCGGGCCTGCTGGCCTGGACCGCCAAACTGGGCTGCGACAGCGGCTTGACCAGCGCCGGCCTGATGCACGTGACCTACGGCAGCGCCTTTGCGCGCTTGCCAGTCCTGCTCAATTTGGGCCAACTCATTGGCTGGACCACCTTTGAACTGGTGATCATGCGCGAAGGCACGGTGGCCGTGGCGCGCCAATCGTTCGGGCTGAGCCTGGACAACACCGGCGGCCTGGTCGTCACCACGCTGCTGTGGGGCGCGGTGTTGACCCTGCTGCTGGCCGGCTCCATGCCCCAACTGGTGCGCAAAATCATCAGCCGGGTGGCACTGCCTTTGGTGATTGCCTCGCTGCTGTGGCTGACCTGGCAATTTGGCAGCCAGCTGAGCGCACAAGGGCTGGAAGCTTTTTGGACCCGACCAGGCGACGGCAGCAAAAGCATGCTGTCAGCCATGGACCTGGTGATTGCCATGCCGATCTCCTGGCTGCCGCTGGTAGCCGACTACGCACGCCATGGCCGCAACGGAAGCAGTGCCCTGAGCGGCACCTGGTTTGGCTATGCCATCGCCAACATGTGGTGCTACGCCCTGGGCGTGATGGTGGTGAGCGTGGTGCAGCCGGATGTCAGCCTGGTCAGCGCCCTGCTATTGGCGCAAGGTGGGCTGATTGCCCTGAGCCTGATTCTGGTGGATGAGCTGGACAACGCCTATGGCGATGTGTATTCGGGGTCGGTCTCGGCACACAGCATTCTGCCAAGCTGGAGCATTCGGCAGTGGGGCATGGTGCTGGCGGTGGTGTGCACCGGACTGGCCATGGTGCTGCCGATGCACAGTCTGGAGCCGTTTTTGCTGTTGCTCAGCTCCGTGTTCGTGCCCCTGTATGGCGTGATCCTTGGGCGCCTGGGGAGTGGCCAGCCCAACTTTGCAGCGTCCCGGCGCAAGATCGACATCACGGCTGCGCTGCTGTGGATGGCCGGCATCGCTTGCTACCATGCGCTGGCGCAATGGGCGCCACAGTGGGGCTCTGCCCTGCCCACGCTGGCCCTGACCTTTGCGCTGGCGTGGTTGACACGCAAGCCACAACCCTGAGAACCGACAGGAAACCGCATGAATATCGCTATTTTGGGGGCTGGCCTGATGGGTCGCCTGCTGGCCTGTGAACTCTCAAATGAAGGCCATCATATTGATGTGTTTGAAGCAGGTGGCCCGGACGCAGCGTCGTCAGCAGCTCGTGCGGCAGCCGCCATGCTGGCACCGCTGGCGGAGTCGGCCATCACGGAAACCAGCGTGGTGAAAATGGGCATGTATGCCCTGAACCGCTGGCCCGAACTGATTGCCAAGCTCGATCAACCCGTCAATTTTCAGCGCACCGGCACCTTGGTGCTGTGGCACCGGCAAGACGCACCCGAGGCTGAGCGTTTTGCCCGGCAACTCCATGCAACCCACGCCCGACTTCCAGACCTGCCCGCAGCGCGTCACCTCGACGAGCAGGGCGTGGCGGATCTGGAGCCTTCGATGGCCGGGCGCTTCACGCAAGGCTTGTATTTGCCCGGTGAGGGCCAACTGGACAACCACCAGTTGCTAGTCGCTCTGCTACACCAATTGCAGCATCCAAGCGTCCAGCTGCACTGGAATAGCCCGCGCGCGCCCGGTGACTTCACCCCGGGCAAGCCAGGGCAGCCGGACTGGGTGTTTGACTGCCGGGGTGTGGGCGCGCAAACCCAATGGCCCGCCTTGCGCGGGGTGCGTGGCGAAATCATCACCCTGGAAGCCCCGGAGGTGAAGTTGTCCCGCCCGACTCGGCTGATTCACCCGCGCTACCCGATCTATATTGCCCCCAAGGGCAACAACCTGTTTCGGGTGGGTGCTACCGAAATTGAATCTGATGACCTGTCGCCCGTGAGCGTGCGCTCAACGTTGGAGCTGCTGAGTGCTGCCTACACGGTGGACAGCGGCTTTGCTGAAGCCCGAATCGTCTCGCTCGTGGCCCAATGCCGCCCCACCCTGGCCGACAATCTGCCGGCCATTCGCTGGCTGGGCGAGCGCGTGATGCAGATCAACGGCCTGTACCGCCATGGCTATCTGATCTCGCCCGCCGTGCTGGATGCAGTG
>CAZBKX010000379.1:0-4290 GCA_964492535.1 uncultured Rhodoferax sp.
CAGTGCTGAAAAAGTCAGGGTACTAAAACACAGTTGAGCCAATGCCGGTGTGGTTTCGTGAGACAGCTGTGCAAGGCCCAAGCAGGCGATAAAGGCCAATAGACCGGCGTCTGCCAGAGCGCGTGCATAGTCAGTTGGCGATGCTTCACCACCAAACGCAAAAGCAACAGGTTGTGCCTCTGGGCTGCGCGCCAAGTAGTAGGTGCCATACCAGGTAGAAGATAGGGCAAAGGCGAATAAAAAAACAAATGGAATGCGAGCTGCGAAGTCTGGGGCGATCCAAGATGGCGCCATTTGTATCGCCCATGCGCCCAACCAGTAGGGCAGCAGTGCATCCACTTCTGGAGCCAGCCCCAGCATCTTGGGTGTCAGCCAATCACTTGTACCGCGTGCTAGCTCCAGCATGTAGCCAAAGCTTGTGATGTCAGCGTACTTCCATGGCTCTCGACCAACAAAGCCTGGAATGACATAAGCGATGCATAGCAGAAGCAAGGCCACACGTGGCAATCTTCGCACTGCGCCTTGGGCTACGATGGCTGGAGTTAGGTAACTCACATGCTGTGGTTAAAGTATGAAAAATAGATGGCTTGAGCAAAGAAAAAGGCAGCGCGGTGAACCGGGCTGCCTCAAGCTGAACGTGTATGCCAGCCTATTCGGCTGCTGCTGGTGCTGCGACTTCGGCAGTTTTGGGTTTCCCAAAACGGTTGCGGAAACGCTCCACCCGCCCGCCCATGTTGTCCACAGATTTTTGAGTGCCTGTGTAAAAAGGATGCGATTCACTGGATGTATCCAGCTTGAAAAGCGGCAGGTCGCGGCCGTCTTCCATTTTCACCATTTCTTTGGCACTGGCACAAGACCGTGTCACGAATTTGAACCCGTTGGATGTGTCCAAAAAGCACACTTCGCGGTAATTGGGGTGAATTCCTTCTTTCATATCATCTCCATCAGTTGCGCTAGCCGCGTCGTGCCCTCGTGCAAACCATTGCACAATTCAAAGCCAACGTACTTGTCGCGAAAAGCCCCAGATTATAGATCAGCCTCCGCGACGCATCATGTCAAAGAACTCGCTGTTATTTTTGGTGGCGCGCATCTGTTTGAGAACCATCTCCATTGACTCAATTTCGTCCATGTTGTAGAGAAATTGTCGAAGAATGCGGGTCTTTTGAAGAATCTCTGGCGCAAGTAGGAGCTCTTCGCGGCGTGTGCCGCTGCGGTTGAGCTGGATTGACGGAAACACGCGTTTCTCGTAAAGACGCCGGTCTAGGTGGATCTCAGAGTTGCCAGTGCCTTTGAATTCTTCAAAAATCACTTCGTCCATGCGACTGCCTGTGTCGATCAAAGCGGTTGCGATGATGGTCAGCGATCCGCCTTCCTCAACATTGCGGGCTGCGCCCAGAAAACGCTTCGGACGCTGGAGTGCATTGGAATCAACGCCGCCCGTGAGCACTTTGCCGCTTGATGGCACCACGTTGTTGTAGGCACGTGCCAAGCGGGTGATCGAGTCCAGCAAAATCACGACATCTTTTTTTAACTCAACCAAGCGCTTGGCGCGCTCGATCACCATTTCCGCCACGTGGACGTGACGTGCAGCGGGTTCATCAAATGTCGACGCTATTACCTCACCCTTGACGGTACGTTGCATCTCCGTCACCTCTTCCGGGCGCTCGTCAACCAGCAAAACCATCATGTGGATGTCGGGATAGTTGGCTGAAATTGCGTGAGCAATATGCTGCATCATCACAGTTTTACCACTCTTGGGTGGGGCGACCAACAACGCACGCTGTCCTTTTCCAATGGGTGCAATGATGTCAATGACGCGGGCTGTAATATTCTCTTCCGTCTTGACGCTGTCCCGCTCCAGACGCATTTGCACCTTCGGAAACAGAGGCGTCAAATTTTCGAACATCACCTTGTGTTTGTTGTCTTCCGGGCCGCCGCCGTTGACTTTATCCAGCTTGTTTAGCGCGAAATATCTTTCACCGACCTTGGGTGTTCGCACCTCGCCTTCAATCATGTCGCCCGTGTGGAGATTGAACCGGCGCACTTGGCTCGGACTGATGTAGATGTCATCAGTTGAAGCTGTGTAACTGGTGTCCGGGCTTCGCAAAAAACCGAAACCATCAGGCAAAATCTCCAAAACTCCGTCAGCAATGATTTGCTCGCCCGTTCGTGCGCGCTTCTTGATGATGGCAAACATCAGTTCTTGCTTACGCATGCGACCTGTGTTTTCAATTTCAAGCTCTTCAGCTTGTTTGAGGACTTCGGACACGTGCAGTGCCTTGAGTTCGTTTAAGTGCATGGAATGACTGACTGTGGGAGTTGAACGAAATACGGGGGGAGGTTTGCGGTGAGGCAGGACGGTTGCCTCAGCCTCAAGGTTCTAAACCGATGGATTCGAGCCGACTCTGGATGGGAGTGGTCAAATATGGTGACATTATGACAGGAAAATGGATCCGGCCCTAAATGGCCTTCAGGGCCGGAAGACCCACAAAATGTGGGACACAGTTTGAGAATCAGGCGAGCTGTTGGTCAATGAAGGCTGTCATTTGCGCTTTGCTCATCGCTCCTACCTTGGTGGCAGCCAATACACCTCCCTTGAACAGCATGAGCGTTGGAATTCCGCGAATGCCAAACTTGGCGGGGATGTCCCTGTTCTCATCAACATTCATTTTGGCAATTTGAACTTTACCCTCATAAACACTGGATACCTCATCCAAAATGGGAGCAATCATCTTGCAAGGGCCGCACCACTCGGCCCAGTAATCTACCAGCACGGGCAGGGTAGATTGCAGGACGTCAAGTTCAAAAGATGTGTCTGTGACGTGTTTAATGAGTTCGCTGGCCATATGTTTTCCTTGACTGGTTGGGACAGAACTGCCCGACGCGCTGTTATTCGCGACTTGGTTGGCAGTGTTTGAGTTGAGTGGCGGTAAAAGTAAAGTGGAGAAATTGTGACAGAAACCGTGCGTGCATACCAAGGAACGCCTTTTGGAAAACGAAATAGTGCAGCGATATAAACAGAGTGAACTGAGAATTGATGAAAAAAGTAATCGTAATTGGCGGTGGGCCAGCCGGGCTGATGGCCGCAGATGTATTGTCCAAAGCCGGAGTTTCTGTGCATCTTTTTGATGCCATGCCCTCAGTGGGACGAAAGTTTTTGCTTGCGGGAAAAGGGGGCCTGAACCTGACCCATTCGGAGCCTGCTGAAATTTTTTCGTCTCGATATGGCGCTCGGCGTCCGCAGATTGTTGAGCTACTGAAAGAATTGGATGCCAACGGCGTCCGGGAATGGGCCAGCACGCTGGGGGTGAATACTTTTGTGGGCTCCTCTGGACGGGTATTTCCTGTGGATATGAAAGCAGCCCCTTTGCTAAGGGCTTGGTTGCACCGGCTTCGTTACCCCACCGGGGAGGGTGTCAGTGGATCTGAAGTGGTTTTCCATATGCGGCATCATTGGACCGGATGGAGCGCCGTCCGCTCGGTTGATAAAGGGGCTGAGGATAGCCTGTGCATGAGTTTTGATACGCCACTCGGCACTGTGCAGGCTGAAGCAGACGCCGTAGTCTTGGCAATGGGCGGTGGCAGTTGGTCACGACTCGGCTCCGACGGGGCCTGGGTGCCAAGGCTCCAGGCGTCGGGCGTGAGGGTCGCCCCTTTGTTACCCAGCAACTGTGGCTTTGACGTTGCGGCGAGAGCGCGAACGCAGACGGCAAATCAGGAGGCGTTGACCCAAGGGGTGTCCGGGCCTGGAGGTATGGGCTGGAGTGAGCATTTCTCCAGTCGATTTGCAGGTCAACCGTTCAAATCTGTGTCCATCCAGGTCGAAACATCCGAAGGTGTGAGCTTTCAGCGCCGGGGTGAGTTCGTCGCCACGGCCACCGGCGTTGAGGGCAGCCTGATCTATGCCGCCTCCAGCTTGTTGCGTGACGAGATAATCGGCCAAGGACGAGCAACTTTTCGTTTGGACCTCTTGCCGGATATGTCGACCGAGCGCGTGTTGGATGAGGTTATCCATCCTCGCGGGGCTCGCTCACTTTCCAGTCATTTGAAGAGCCGTTTGCACATCGATGGCATTAAATCTGCCATCCTTTATGAATTGCTGACCAAGGAACAGATGAGCGACCCACGGCAGTTGGCTAACGCCATTAAAGCGCTGCCCATCGTGCTGACGGGAGTGCGTCCAATAGATGAGGCCATAAGTACAGCCGGTGGCGTTACTTTCGAAGACATGGACAGTAACTTGATGTTGAACAAGTTGCCCAGTGTATTTTGTGCCGGCGAGATGCTCGA
>CAZBKX010000380.1:0-1891 GCA_964492535.1 uncultured Rhodoferax sp.
TGAGTCTGCGCAGCAGAAGTGGGGTGGGGCTGAGGGAAAGGCGCATGGTCGGCTGTAGCTGGGAAGGGTTCAGTCATTGTATCCAGTATAATCGTCAATAGAGATGAGCTGCCATGGAGATCCTCACCACCTATCAGTTCCTCATCATGGGGCAAACGCGATAGAAGGAAGGTAAGGGTTGTTGCATTTGGAGCCGCCTGGCCAGCGTGCGTAAACCCCGCTTGAACCAGGACACCGCACTCCGTGCCAGTTTTCTAAAGGTCCAATGGTCGGGATCGGTTTGCTCTTGAGTTTTTTTTTCCAACGGTGTCGGGTGATCACGGGCCTCCTCCTGACCGACGCGCACACACCAGTACATGGCCAAGGCCATGATTAACAATAACCGATCCAGTCGATCCGCAGCACGGAGCTGCGTGTCTTCCAACTGAAAACCGCGACTTTTAAAGTCGGAGAACATCGGCTCAATGCCCCAGCGACTGGCGTAATCCCGCACCGTCGCTCGATTCGGGGGGTCATTCATCGCGATGATCCAGGGTTCCGGGTGGCCCGACTCCTGCCCAATGGCCAGATTCGTGGGTATCCCCTGGTTGAACAGCCACCCATTCGGCAGATAGCGCTCGGTCTGCCCAGCGGCTAACGCTCCGGTCGTGGTGAGGTCCCCAAACCCCGGATCCACATTCAGATTTCCTTTCAATCGTAACCGATAATGCCAACCGGGCTGCGCGTGGAGCCACACGAACAACTCCACCGAGGGATAAAAGCGATCCGCTGCAAGCAACACCTCGGCACCCGCCGGGAGCCACGCCCGCACCTGTTCTAAGACGGCTTTCTGGACCGCAAAACCGAGATTGGCCGGACCGGCTTCCACCCGCCAGGCGAGGGGTAAGGCCCGATCGCCGATCCCGAGGCTCACCATCAAAATCGCAAAGCGATCCCCTAAATCGGTTTGGTCCATACTCAGAATGATCGTCTGTCCCTGCTGACCCGCCGCCGCTAACGCCTGGCGCGCCCACGGTTCCAGCAGTGCTGTACTCGACAGCAACGGATTCTTCAACAACCGACGCAGCCACTGCTCGCGCATGTCCTGCCGTTCCGTGTCCAGCGGCAAGAGATTAGCCAGCTCCGCCGTATTCGGGGTCTGGGCTTCCAGGACCGCCCCCACCGCTAACGCCAACTTGGTGATCACCGTCTTACGCAAGGTCGGGTGCGCCGCTCTCAACCCCGCTTCGATTGCTGTCGCCAACTGCCGAACCGTTCCCATCGTCTCCTCGCCATTTCAGTTAAACTGGCCTTATAGTCTAACTCAGAACTGATAGGTGGTGAGGTCCAATCGCACGGAAACAGGATGACCCATAGCTGACCTTCATTTACGGCCCGAAATTATACGGTTGAACCGAATACACTATAGTCATATTGGTCGGTGCATCAATGGCTGGGTTACGGCAAGGTTCCAGTTGCGCGCCAAATAAAGCTTGAATCGCGCCAAATAAAGTGGCGCAATATGAATTATCGCGCCACTACTCAAATCTTGTCATGCTAAAAGCCATTTTAAACCAGGAACTTGACCAAATCGCTGCGCTGGTTGCGCGCCATGCCGATGGCGCGGATTTGACCACGCTGATGCAGGTCTCAAGCGGTCAATTCACCCGCCGCACCCTGCAACGCCGGTTGGCGGATCTGGTCGCTTGCGGCCGGCTCATCAAAACGGGGGAAGGCCGGGCGCTCAAGTACCGCCTTAAGCCACACGCGGAAGCACATCTTACGCTACCACCGCTGACGGTAGAGGCGACTGCCGAGACTTACGTGCCGCTTTCGCCCGAAAGCGTTGCGATCAAGACCTATGTACGGCAACCGCGCCAGAATCGCCAACCGGTCAGCTATCGCCTTGAGT
>CAZBKX010000381.1:0-2558 GCA_964492535.1 uncultured Rhodoferax sp.
TGGATTTCCTTGCCATCGCCACCTCCATCAAGAGTTACGAACGAACCAAGGCTATTATCGGTCAATTCGTAATCTGATTGGCGGAACGATCTACTAGCCACGCTTCCAGGCGCAGAGCCATATCTGGCGAAATAGCAGCCCGTCCGTTCAACACGCGGGACAGCGCCACGCGGGACACGTCTAATTGTTCGGCGGCTTGGGTCACGCCCAGCCTCAGTGCAGGCAACACTTCATCACGCAAGGTCAGGCCGGGGTGCGGTGGGTTAAAAATTTTCATGGCTTCCCCACACCATGCGCCAAAGCGTCACGCAGCACGGCATTGATACGGGTCTGCCAGCCCGGCCCGATTGCCTTGAAAGCGTCCAGCGCATCCACGGCCACGGGTGATAGTTGCCTGTTGCCAGTGGATAGCTGGCTTTTTAGCATGCTCACGCGGTCTCCATCTGGCGCTTGGCGGTGCGCTTTGGATGCTTGCTCGGCATTGCCTTTGGCTTCGACACTTTGACCGTTGGGCTCATCCCAGCCGTGGCAGCCATATCAATCAGGGTGTCGAGAGAAAACAGGCTTATCTTTCCACGCATCAGGTCGGACATACGCGGTTGAGTCACACCAAACAAGGCGGCGGCATCGCCTTGGGTCATGCCACGCTCACGGATGACCTCGGTCAGGCTCATCATGAGTTCGGAGCGTGCGCGCATACTGGCGGCCTGTTGCGGGGTGTCCTCGATGGCATCCCACACGCTGGCAAATCTTTGCTTGTCGGTCATTTTGAAATCTCCTTCACCAGTGCTTTGAATCGCTTGCGTGCAAGCTCAATATCCCGCTGTGCTGTTTGCTGGGATTTCTTCTGAAAACAGTGAAGCACGTACACAGCATCTTCAAACTTGGCGACGTACACCACCCGGAATGTCCCGGCTTCGTCCCATATCCGCAACTCCATCACGCCAGTACCGATAGTCGGCATGGGCTTGACATCATCAGCTTCCAGCCCGTTTTGAACCCGGTCAATCTGATACCCGGCATCACGCATCGCTGTTTGCGGGAAGTCCCTCAAATCATCCAGTGACGTACCTCGAAATTCAACAGGTTTCATTGCCAAAGTATATAGATGTTTGTATGTTTATGTTGAACGGCGTTCGTCAGGTGTCACCCAGTGACCACCCGCAGCCTGCCCGGCTCCACGCCAGCATCAAACACAATCCCGGCCTGCTCCAATATCCAGCCTTCGATTCGCTCATGGTGAACGCGCAGCAGTTCCAGTGGGCGCACCTTGTAATGCTTCTCAGCCGTGGCGCTCGGCTTGTGGCCTTGAATCTGCGCAACCACCCCGGCAGGCACTTCTAACCATTCGGTCAGGCTGGCGAACGAACGGCGCAGGCCATGCAGGGTAAGTCCTTTCAGGCCAGCAGCAGTGCAGGCGCGGGTGTGCGGGTTGTTGGGCTCGGTCAGGCAGCCGGTCGCACTGGTGGGGCTCGGGAAAACCCATTCATTGCGGCGGGGTAGGGCGGCCAGCAGGTGCAACATGTAGGGCGTTGCGGGTATCTCGCGGGTTCCCTCCACCTTGTCGCGGATTTGTATTCCCTTCCATTGGGTGTTGACGTCCTCCCAACGCAGCGAAAGCACTTCACCTGGTCTCGCACCAGTCAGCGGCATCATTTGAAGGCAGGCGGCAATGACCGGGTTCTGTAGCTGTTGTACGGCGGCGAACCACACGGCCAATTGCTCACGCTGCAACACGTCCGATTTCGTCCCGGCCTTACCCAGCGATTCGCGGGCCTTCTTGGTCTTGGCTGGGTTCTTTGCAGCCACCAAGCCAGCATAGGCGGGCTGTTCAGCGCACCACGTCAGAAACACGGTTAGCAGTCGCCATGCAAGGCGGGCAGAACTGGCGCGGGTCTTGCCCTCATTCGCGGCCCATGCCTCTATCGTGGCTTGGTCAAGGTCTTTCAGCGCCAGCGGCATCAATGCAGCCAGCGGCCCCGGCTTGGTCAGTTCTTTGCCACCACCACGGCGGCCAGACGGTAGCCCCCCAGCTTTGGCTTTGTCGATGTGGTCACGGTAGTGCAGGTCGCCCCAATGTGGGCGGCGTTCTTCAATGTAGGCGGCCCAGACTTCGCCAACGGTCAGGGCTTGGGCGGTTGCCTGTTTGGCTTGGGCAGCTTGGGCAGCGGTTTTGTCTGCAATGGCTGCGGCTTTGTCTGCTTCTTGCTGGCGCTCTCCCTCCCGTGGGTCAATCCCTTGCTCAGTCAATCCGCGCAGGCGGTGGGCCTCAGCTCTCGCTGTATCGATTGAAACGGCAGGCCAGCCACCCAGCGCACGGGTGAACAGCTTTCCACTTATGCGGGTTTCAAACTGCCACGCCTTGCCCCCGGCCCTGGTCACGCGCAGGCGCAAACCCTTCTTGTCAGCATCACGCACCAGAACGAACGGCAGGGAATCAGGGCAGGCGGCACGCTCCAGCAGGCCATGCGTCAGGTCGTGGGCTCCCGGGTTCGACAGCTATTCAGCCCAAAGTCCCTCAGCCCCCAATGAAATCAACGATCTAACCTGTTGAAACG
>CAZBKX010000382.1:0-3790 GCA_964492535.1 uncultured Rhodoferax sp.
CTCCTGCCATTCATGCCAACTTGGCAGCGCGTGGGCCTGGTCTTCACCCACAACCAGGAACAATTCGGCCTCAGGCCATTGCGCCTTCAACTCGCGCAACGTGTCCACCGTATAAGTGGGGCCGGAACGCAAAATTTCGCAAGGGTCAATAAGCGCCCGGGAGACCTTGGAAAAAGCAAGTTGCGCCATCGCCAAACGGTGGTGAGCAGCACTCAAGGGTCGGGATTTGTGCCAGGCCTGCCCGGTCGGCACGATACGCAGTTCATCCAGCTGCAATTGATCAACAGCCGCTTGGGCCAGTGCAACGTGAGCCGCGTGAGGCGGATCGAAAGCACCGCCAAACACACCCACGCGTCGGACCATCAGGGGATTTTCAGTCAAATCCAGTCCTTGCGAACGAGAAAATCAGTGGTCAAGGCGGCTTCCGGCGAGCCCGCCTCGGGTACCTGCTGGTAACACCAGCTCACCAGCGGTGGCATGGACAACAGAATAGATTCAGTGCGCCCACCCGACTGCAGGCCAAAATGCGTACCCCGATCCCACACCAGGTTGAACTCCACGTAACGCCCCCGGCGATAGAGCTGAAACGCGCGCTCGCGTTCACTGTACGAAAGGCCCTGACGTCGCTCAACAATCGGAAGGTAGGCAGCCAAAAACGAGTCGCCTACCGACTGCATCATGGACAGACTGGCATCAAAACCAAGCTCTGAGAAGTCATCAAAAAAGATGCCGCCCACGCCCCGCTGCTCTGCCCTGTGCTTCAAATAGAAATACTCGTCGCACCAGGTCTTGAAGCGCGGATATTTATCATCCCCGAAAGGCCCAAGCGCCGCTTTGCAGGTGGCGTGAAAGTGCTCTGCGTCTTCCTTAAAACCGTAATACGGCGTCAAGTCCATTCCGCCGCCGAACCAGCACACGTCCTGGCCATCGCGTCCCTTGGCCGCCAACATGCGCACATTCATGTGAACCGTTGGCACGTAGGGATTGCGTGGATGAAAGACAAGCGACACGCCCATGGCCTCAAACGGAGCGCCTGCGAGTTCGGGCCGGTGTTGCGTGGCCGAAGGCGGCAAATTGGGACCGCGAACATGCGAAAAACCACACCCCGCGCGCTCAAACACCACACCACCCTCCAGAATCTGGGTGATGCCCTGGCCTTGCAGCGTTTCATGGGGCTCCTTATTCCAGGCATCCACCAGAAAAGTACCCCCATCCAACTCGGCAATGCTCGACACAATGCGCTCCTGCAAATCCACAAGGTAACGGCGAACCGTCTCGGTCCGGGAGGTGGTGAGTTCCGATCTACTCATGATGGCTCAGCTTTTGATGGCACGGTGGCCAATGTCGGTCCGGTACTGCCGGCCCTCAAATTGGATACCCGCAGCCACCTCATAAGCCCGTTGTTGGGCTTGCCGCACGTTGTCCGCCAGCACCGTGACACAGAACACACGCCCACCTGAAGTGGTCAGGTTGCCATCCACCAGCTTGGTACCGGCATGAAACACGACGGCATCATCGGCCTCTTTGGGCAGGCCGGTCACGACATCGCCCTTGCGCGGATTCAGGGGGTAGCCGTGCGCGGCAATCACCACGCCTAAAGCAGTGCGACGATCCCACTGCAATTCGATCTGGTCAAGATGCCCATGATGTCCAGGCTCCGTGGCGGCCATCATCACGTCCACCAGATCGGTTTTCAGACGCAACATGATCGGCTGGGTTTCAGGATCTCCCATGCGGCAGTTGAATTCAAGCGTCTTGGGATGGCCCGCCGCATCAATCATCAAACCGGCGTACAAAAATCCGGTGTAGGGAATGCCATCTTTTTCCATGCCCCGGATAGTGGGCAAAATGATCTCGCGCATCGCACGGGCATGCACATCCGGCGTCACCACGAGTGCTGGAGAATACGCACCCATGCCACCGGTGTTGGGGCCCTGATCGCCGTTGAGCAGCCTCTTATGGTCCTGGCTTGTCGCCAGGGGCAGCACGTTCTTACCGTCGCACATGACGATAAAGCTGGCTTCCTCGCCCACTAAAAACTCCTCAATGACCACACGGGCACCGCCCTCGTTGTGGGTCACGCCCAAGGTGTTGTCAACCAGCATGAAGTCCACGGCTTCGTGTGCCTCGGCCAAGGTCATGGCCACCACCACGCCTTTGCCGGCGGCCAGACCATCGGCCTTGACCACAATTGGCGCACCCTTCAAGTCCAGGTAAGCGTGCGCCGCCACCGGGTCTGTGAAAGTCTCGTATTCGGCTGTAGGAATGCCGTGGCGCTTCATGAACGCCTTGGAAAATGCTTTGGAGCTCTCCAACTGAGCTGCCGCCTGGGTAGGGCCAAACACCCGCAGACCATGGGTGCGAAATTCATTGACCACACCCGCCGCCAGTGGGCCTTCAGGGCCGACCACGGTCAGGGTGATCTTGTTGGCCACCGCCCATTCCCGCAACTCGCGTACGTCGGTGATGTTGACATTCTCAAACCGGGCGTCCAGCTCGGTGCCACCATTGCCTGGCGCGACGTACAGAGCCTGCACCTTGGGCGACTGAGACAGCTTCCAGGCGAGGGCATGTTCCCTGCCCCCTCCGCCAATAACCAAAACATTCATAAAACCTCGCTGTCAATGTGTGCGTTGTGATAGACCGCTTGCACGTCATCCAGGTCCTCCAGCACATCCAGTAATTTCTGCATCCGCACGGCGTCTTCGCCGGCCAGTTCGATCGGGTTTTCGGGCCGCATGGTGACTTCGGCCATCTCGGGCACGAGGCCAGCCGCCTCCAGGGCATTCCTGACGGCTTCAAAATCGGCATAAGCCGTCAAGACCTCAATGGCGCCGTCGTCATGCGCAATAACGTCTTCAGCACCGGCCTCCAGCGCCACCTCCATCAGCTTGTCTTCCGGGGTGCCCGGGGCAAAGATCATCTGGCCGCAGTGCTTGAACTGAAACGCCACCGAACCTTCAGTACCCATGTTGCCGCCGTGTTTGCTGAACGCGTGGCGCACCTCGGCCACGGTTCGCACCCTGTTGTCGGTCATAGTGTCCAGAATGATGGCTGCGCCGCCAATGCCATAGCCTTCGTAGCGGATTTCCTCATAGTGCACACCTTCCTGGTTGCCGGTAGCCTTGTCGATGTTGTACTTGACACGGTCTGCCGGCATATTGGCGGCCTTGGCACGCTCTACGGCCAAGCGCAAACGCGGGTTGACTGCCAGGTCACCTCCACCCGCGCGGGCAGCCACCGTGATTTCGCGGATGATGCGCGTCCATACCTTGCCGCGTTTTTCATCCTGCCGACCTTTTCGGTGCTGAATATTGGCCCATTTACTGTGTCCTGCCACAAGATATCCTTCAAAAATTCGTTACGCTATTGACTCGATTGTACTTTTTGGGATTCCCATGTCTGAACCGTTCCTGATTGCCCAGCACGGCGATATCCAATGCTTCCTGCGGCCCGACAAAGCCAACCGACACGGACTCATCACCGGTGCCACCGGCACGGGCAAGACCATCACCCTGCAAACCATGGCTGAGGGATTTTCCAGGATCGGGGTTCCAGTCTTCATGTCCGACGTCAAGGGCGACCTCACCGGCATCTCGCAGGCGGGCAGCTTGGGCACCAAGCTAGGCAAAATCCTGGCCGAGAGGGAGCTACCCACGCCCGAGTTTGCAGCCTCCCCCACCACACTATGGGATGTGTTTGGCGAGCAAGGTCACCCGGTGCGCGCCACGGTCAGCGACTTGGGGCCGCTGCTCTTGGCCCGCATGCTCAACCTGAATGAGACACAGGC
>CAZBKX010000383.1:0-2804 GCA_964492535.1 uncultured Rhodoferax sp.
GACGGCCTCAAAACTGCCATGGCTGGGGGAGCCAGGGTAGGTGGGCTTGATGGCGCAATCGCGCAGGCGGGGCAGGGCCTCTTCCATGGCCGATCGCTCGCCACACCACCAGGTGGGCAAGGCGGGCAGCAGCAGTTCTTCCCCCAGCAAATGCAGCGACAAGGCGGGCAAAAAGCCGAGCAGGGCGGGGGACTCCAAAAACGCCGACCCCGGCGCGTTGGCCACCAAAACATGCCCCGCGCGAATCGCCTGCAACAAGCCCGGCACGCCCAGCGTGGAGTCAGAGCGCAGCTCCAGGGGATCAAGGTATTCGTCGTCCACCCGTTTGAGCAGACCGTGCACTGGCACCAGGCCTTTGAGAGTCTTCAGGTACAGGTGCTCGTCGCGCACGATCAGGTCGCTGCCCTCAACCAGGGTCAAACCCAGGTAGCGCGCCAGGTAGGCGTGTTCAAAATAAGTCTCGTTGTAGGGCCCGGGTGTGAGCAGGGCCAAGTGGGCGTCCTGCCCCGCAGGGCTCATTTTTTTGAGGCTGCTCATCAGCGCCCGGTAGGTGCCCGCGAGGCGCTGCACTTTCATGGCCTCAAAGGCCCCGGTGAACTGCGCAGAAATCGCCAGCCGATTCTCCAGCAAATAGCCCAAGCCGGACGGTGCCTGGCACCTCTGGCTCACCACCCACCAGTGGCCGTCCGGCCCACGCGCCAGATCAAAGGCAGCAATGTGCAGGTGCGTGCCTCCCACCGGTTTGACGCCATGCATCGCACGCAAATAGCCCGGATGACCTTGCACCAGAGCCGCAGGCAACAGTCCTTGGGCTAGCAGCTGCTGCGGCCCATACACGTCCACCATCACTTGCTCCAGCAAACGCATGCGTTGCAGTACGCCTGCTTCAATTTGCTGCCAGCTCTCAGGTTCCACAATGAGTGGAAACAGGTCCAGCGACCAGGGCCGCTGTGGTCCACCCTCATCGGCATAGACGTTGTAGGTCACGCCGTTGTCCCGAAGCTGGCGCTCCAGGTTGGTCATCCGTTGATTCAGGTCAATACGACTTGAATCAGTAATATTTTCAAAGAATTGACCCCAGGCCGGCGTTAAACAAGGGTCTGAAGCTATTGAATCAGTAGCGCAGCTGATTTCCCGGCTTTCACCATCCGGAGCCAAACCACGTATTTCGTCAAAATGCCCAGCCACGCGGGGGTAGACAGGCGGTGACAGCAGCGGGTCTTGGGGCGTCCGACGGGCTGCAGAAGAGGGGGAGTCGTTTGGTTCTTTCACGGAATCAGAGTATGCCAGCGCCCCGTCATGAAAAACAGGCCGCCGTCAGCGGCCTGCCGCCTCAAGGCGCGCTGCGCCGCAGGTCCAGCGTGAACGGAAACTCCCGGCTGGCTGCCACGTTGATGGTGGCGGGTGGAATGACCATCTTGCCCGGGGTGTGGCCCATGGCGGCGAATCGGGCCATGCGCCGGCTCTCGGCCTCATAGGAGTTGACCGGAAAGGTGTCAGGATTCAAACCGCCAGGATGCGCCACGTAATACTGGCAGCCACCAATGGAGCGTTTCATCCAGGTATCGACAATGTCGAAGGTCAATGGCGTGTCAATGCCGATGCTGGGGTGCAGGGCCGAGGGTGGATTCCAGGCCTTGTAGCGCACACCGGCTGCAAACTCGCCCGTGGTGCCTGTGGATTGCAGGGGCAGGGCGCGCCCGTTGCAGGTGACCACATAGCGGCTCTCATTGAGGCCTTTCACATGCACCTCAATGCGTTCCAGCGACGAATCCACATACCGGGCGGTGCCGCCAGGTGCGCCTTCCTCACCCATCACATGCCAGGGCTCCAGCGCATTGCGCAGGGTCAGCTCGATGCTGGCCGATTGAATGCTGCCCACGATGGGGAAGCGGAACTCGTAGTGCGGGGCAAACCAGCCGGAGTCAAACGCATACCCCGCGCCGCGCATCTCGGCCATGACGTCATCAAAGTCCATCTTGATGAAGGTCGGCAGCAGGAATCGGTCATGCAGCTCGGTGCCCCAGCGCGTGGCAGGGGCCTTGTAAGGTGTCTTCCAGAAGCGGGCCACCAGCGCCCGCAACAAGAGTTGCTGCACGCTGCTCATGTGGGGGTGGGGCGGCATCTCGAAGGCACGCAACTCCAGCAAGCCCAAGCGGCCCGTGGCCGAGTCAGGCGAGTACATCTTGTCGATGGAGAACTCGCTGCGGTGGGTATTGCCGGTGGCATCAATCAAGATATTGCGCAGCGTGCGGTCCACCAGCCACGGCGGCATGCTCTGGCCGTGCAGTTCCCGGTTTTTATAGATTTGCTCAATGGCTATCTCCAGCTCGTAGAGCTGGTCGTTGCGCGCCTCATCCACACGCGGCGCCTGGCTGGTCGGACCCACAAACATGCCACTGAACAGGTAGCTCAGCGACGGATGGTTGTGCCAGAACAGCAGCAGGCTGGCCAGCAACTCGGGTTTGCGCAAAAACGGGCTGTCGGAAGGCGTGGCGCCACCCATCACAAAGTGGTTGCCCCCGCCGGTGCCCGTGTGGCGACCGTCTTTCATGAATTTTTCTGCGCTCAGCCGGGACTCAAACGCCGCGTTGTACAAAAACTCGGTGTTTTTGACCAGATCTTTCCAACGGGACACGGGGTGGATGTTGACCTCGATCACACCCGGATCAGGCGTGACTTGAAGCAACTTGAGGCGGGGGTCGCGCGGTGGCGGATAGCCTTCCAGCACGAGTTGCAGGCCCAGTTCCTCCGCCGTGGTTTCAATGGCCGTCAGCAGGTCCAGGTAGTCGTCCAGCTTCTCC
>CAZBKX010000384.1:0-9655 GCA_964492535.1 uncultured Rhodoferax sp.
ATGATTGCGAGTGTGTTTACCGCCAACCAGATCAGCAAAAAACTGGCGTTCGGGTTTGGCGGCAACACCTGGATTGATGAACTCCCCCCAACCATCGTCCATCGGTTAGGTGGCACACTGGATGAGATCATCGCCTCGCTGGGCGACCTGACCAGCGTGCTCGAGGACGCGAGATTATTTTCAAAAATGTGAGGGCTAGGCATGAAAGTCAGATTTTGGGGTGTGCGCGGTTCCATTGCCTCGCCCGGGCCGAGCACGGTGCGCTATGGTGGCAACACCACCTGCATTGAAATCCGCACCGACAACAACGAGCTGATCATCATTGACGCCGGAACCGGTATCTTTCCCTTGTCCCAGACGCTGCTGGCTGAACTGCCCGTCACCGCCAATGTGCTGATCACCCATTCTCACTGGGACCACATTCAGGGGCTGCCCTTTTTCATACCCAGCTTCATCCCGGGCAACACCCTGCGTTTGCATGGGGCGTTTGACCCGGTCTCCGGCAAGGGAGTGGAACAAGTGATGTCGGTGCAGCTGCAATACAGCTACTTTCCGGTGCGCGAGGCTGAAATGAAGGCCCGCATTGAATACATCACATTGGCGCCTGAGCAAAGCATCCAGATCGGGTCGGCCACGGTAACCCCTTACCTGATGAACCACCCGGTCATAGACTTTGGTTACCGGATTGAGGCCAACGGCAAGTCGGTCTTTTTTACCGGCGACCACGAGCCACCGATGAACATCTACGAGCCGGGTGACGAGGACTATGCCCTGTACCAGACCTTCGTCGATGAAAAAGCCGACAGCATCCGACAGGCCATGCAAGGCGTTGACGTGCTCATTGCCGACTGCTCTTACACCGAGCAGGAATACCCTGCCAAGAAGGGCTGGGGCCATGGGACATTTCATACCAGCATCGAATACGCCAAAGAGGCAGGTGCCAAGGTCTTGTTCTGCACCCATCACGAACCCACTCGCAGCGACGACGCGCTGGAAGCGGCCTTCGCACAAGTTCTGGCTGACCATCCGGCGCAAGCTGGTGACCCCGCCTACCGCTTGGCCCGCGAAGGCGAAACCTACGAGTTCTAGATCCACCGGGCCCACCCCCCATGCGGAAAATAGATCACTGCTCGGCTCAGCCCCTGCACAGCGTGGACGCCACGCGCCGTATTGAGCGTGCGGCCCAGGCAAGCCTCCCCCCCAACACCCTGATGCAGCGGGCGGGCCTGGCTGTGGCGCAGTTGGCTTTGGCGTTGGCACCCCACGCCCGGCGTGTCTGGGTGGCGTGTGGTCCCGGCAACAACGGCGGCGATGGGCTGGAAGCCGCCAAGCACCTGCAATGCTGGGGCAAGTCCCCTATCGTCACCTGGCTTGGCAACGCTGAACAAGCGCCACCGGATGCCGCACTGGCCTATGGGCGGGCAGTGGAAGCCGGCGTGGTGTTTGCCGATGAGCCTCCACCAACATATGACCTGTGCATTGACGCGCTGCTGGGCATAGGGAGTGAGCTACGGGAACCTGATGGGCGCATGGCGCAATGGATTCATGACATGAACGATGGCCCCGGCGCCGTGCTGGCGGTTGATGTGCCCACAGGGCTGCGGGCAGATACCGGTGAGGTGACGCAGCTCAGCGTCAAAGCGAGGCACACCCTGAGTCTGCTGACCCTGAAACCCGGCCTCTTCACCGCACACGGGCGCGATGCGGCGGGTACGGTGTGGCTGGACGATCTGTCTGCAGAGACCCCGACGCCTGACGGTCAGCGGCTCACAACGCCGACTGCCTGGCTGGCTGGCCCTCCAGATCACGCCTCACGTCTGCACGCCTCACACAAGGGAAGCTATGGCGACGTGACGGTGATTGGCGGTGCAGCGGGCATGACAGGCGCCGCCCTGCTGGCGGCATCCGCTGCCCTGCATGCCGGTGCCGGACGGGTCTTTGTCGGGCTGCTCGATGGCGGCAGCCTGTCGGTTGACACCTTGCAGCCAGAGCTGATGTTTCGTCCGGTGGATGCACTGGACTTTTCCGCCATGACCGTGGTGTGTGGCTGTGGTGGCGGTGACAACATGGCCACGCTTCTATTTAAGGCTATTTCGACTGCAGCCGGCATAGTCATTGATGCAGATGCATTGAATTCAATAGCAAAAAGTGTCCCACTCCAGGCCCTTTTGAGTACCCGCGGAGAACGTCAGGCCGCCACGGTGCTTACACCTCACCCGCTGGAAGCAGCTCGCTTGCTCGGCTGCACGGTCCTCGAGGTCCAGCGCAACCGATTGGCGGCGGCCCAACAACTGGCGCAGCGCTTCAACTGCACCGTCGTGCTCAAAGGCTCGGGCACGGTCGTCGCCGCTCCCGGAAAAATGCCCGTCATCAACCCTACGGGCAACGCCCGTTTGGCCACAGCCGGAACCGGAGATGTGCTCGCTGGCATGGTGGGGGCCCGGCTGGCTGGCGGACTCACCTCTTTTAAGGCAGCCACTCAGGCCGTTTTTGAGCACGGTATGGCAGCCGACCAATGGCCTGACAATGTGCCCTTGGTGGCGGAAGCGCTTGCGCGACATAGTCAACCCTTGAAGTAACACAGGCCGTTGCAGGCCTGCATTACCTGCTATCATAAAAAATAATCAAATCCAATTAAGACGCCGGCCAGAAGACTATTTCTTCAAAAAAAGCCTAACCGCGGCCTGCAAATGGCATTTTGGTCGCCATCACCGTGTGGAACATCACATTGGCTTCCAGAGGCAGATTCGCCATGTACAACACCGATTGCCCCACAATATTGACATCCATCAGGGGTTCCACAGCGATCTCGCCATTGGGCTGCAAAATCCCGGCAGCCATTTTCTGGGCCATGTCGGTCGCGGCATTACCCACATCAATCTGACCCACCGCAATATCGTATTTGCGACCATCGAGCGACGCTGACTTGGTCAAACCCTGCACCGCGTGTTTGGTCGAGGTGTAGGCAATAGAGTTGGGTCGCGGGGTTGTGGCCGAAATCGAGCCGTTGTTGATGATGCGCCCGCCCCGTGGCGTCTGCGTCTTCATCACCCGAAACGCCTGCTGGATGCACAAAAACATGCCTGTAAGGTTGATATCGACCACGTTTTTCCACTGCGCCAGCGTCAGGTCTTCAAGCGGGATGCCCGGTGCGCTGACGCCCGCGCTGTTGAACAGCACATCCACCCGGCCGAACGCCCGCACAGTGGTCTCAAACAAGGCCTTGACAGAGTCGGGGTCGGACACATCGGTGGGCACAGCCAAGGCCCGCTCACTCGCACCGCTCCGGGCAATCACCTCGGCCAGCGGCTCAAGGCGCCGACCGGCCAGCACCACTCGGTAGCCAGCATCCAGCAAAGCGAGGGCAGCAGCTTTTCCGATGCCGGTGCCGGCCCCGGTCACGATGGCGATTTTTGAAGTCGTTGTTGTCATCTTTGTAGGTGAAACGTCTGAATATTCAAGTTGAACTCACGTCCTGCGACGGGGCTTTTTTGCCTTGTCCTTGTTCTTGGCTGCAACCGGCTTGGGGGCAGACTTCGCAGATACCGATGCAGATTTGGGCGAACGCGCCAAGGGCTCGGAGATGTTGGGGCTGCGACGTTTGCCCGGACGGGTTGCGGAATCCATGCTCCCCTCAGGCGGCATGGCACGGTCACGGGCAGCAGCTTTGTCACGCGGGGGTCGCACTGCAGCGCCCTCCTCCTGCACCAGGCGAAAATCGATCCGCCGACCGTCCAGGTCCACACGACTCACCTGAACCGTCACCTTGGTTCCAATGGCATAGCGCATGCCGCTGCGTTCGCCACGCAACTCCTGGCGCGCCTCGTCAAAGCGGTAGTATTCACCACCGAGCTCGGTGATGTGCACCAAGCCCTCGACATACATGGCCTCCAGCGTCACGAATATGCCAAAACTGGTGATGGAGCTGACGATGCCGGCAAACTCCTCGCCCAAATGCTCCCGCATGTATTTGCACTTGAGCCACGCCTCCACGTCGCGGCTGGCCTCATCGGCGCGGCGCTCATTGGCACTGCAATGCATGCCAGCGGCCTGCCAAGCCTGGGTCTCCTGCGTCAATTTTTTCGGTTTCTGGCCGGGTTCTGCTACCCGCGCCGCCAGCCCCTTTTCAAGCCGCCGCGACAACTTGGCATGGGCCTCGCCCGGCATGGGCAAGACGGGAAGCTGGTACTTGGATTTGGCCAGAATCGCCTTGATCACCCGGTGCACCAGCAAGTCGGGGTAACGTCGAATCGGACTGGTGAAATGGGTGTAAGCCTCAAAGGCCAGACCAAAGTGTCCCTCGTTCACCGGCGTGTAGATCGCCTGCTGCATCGCGCGCAGCAGCATCGAGTGAATCTGCTGCGCGTCAGGGCGGTCCTTGGTGGCGTTGGCAATCGCCTGGAATTCGCCTGGCGAAGGATCGTCGCTGATCGTCAAACCTACCCCGGTCACCTTGAGGTAATTGCGCAGAATTTCTTTTTTCTCTGGCGTCGGGCCTTGATGCACCCTGAATAGCCCGGCGTGTTTGCTCTGGGCAATGAAGTCAGCACTGCACACATTGGCGGCCAGCATCGCTTCTTCAATCAGCTTATGGGCGTCGTTGCGGGTGCGGGGAATGATTTTTTCAATTCGCCCCACTTCATCACACACAATCTGCGTCTCCACGGTCTCAAAATCCACAGCGCCACGGCGCGCTCGGGACTTGAGCAGGGCTTGGTACACATCGTGCAGATTCACCAGATCGTTGATACGCGCTTTGCGCTTGAGGGCCTCCGGGCCCTGGGTGTTGGACAAAATGGCTGCGACTTCGTTGTAAGTGAAACGAGCATGGCTCCACATCACAGCCGGGTAAAACTGGTAGGCTGCTACCTCCCCGTCCTCACTCACCATCATGTCGCACACCATGCACAGGCGTTCGACTTCGGGGTTAAGTGAGCACAGGCCGTTGGACAGCTTCTCAGGCAACATCGGAATCACCCGGCGAGGGAAGTAAACGCTGGTGGCCCGGTCATAGGCATCCACATCAATGGCCGAGCCATTCTCCACATAGTGACTGACATCGGCAATCGCCACCAGAAGTCGCCATCCTTTGATGGCTGATTTTCCCTTGCCAATCTTGGCCGGCTCGCAATACACCGCATCGTCAAAGTCACGTGCATCCTCGCCATCAATCGTGACCAACGCCACATCGGTCAGATCCACACGGTGCAATTTGTCCTGGGCGCGCACTGCCTCCGGCAAAGTACGGGCCAGCGCGATACAGGCTTCAGAGAATTCATGCGGCACGCTGAACTTGCGTACCGCAATCTCAATCTCCATACCGGGATCGTCGATCTCACCCAGTATCTCTTTGACCCGCCCGACTGGCTGGCCATATAGCGACGGCGGCTCGGTCAATTCAACGACAACAACCTGCCCCGGCTTCGCTGAGCCGGTAGCTGTCTTGGGGATCAACACATCCTGGCCGTAGCATTTGTCTTCGGGCACCACAATCCAGATGCCACTCTCCTGCAGCAGACGACCAATGATGGGCTGTTTGGATCTTTCGGTAATTTCCACCACCCGGCCTTCGGGACGACCCTTGCGGTCGCTGCGGACAATTCGCACCTTGACATGGTCTTTGTGCAGCACTGCACGCATCTCGTTGGGCGGCAGGTAGATGTCGGATTGGCCGTCGTCGCGGATTACAAAACCATGACCATCACGGTGCCCTTGGACGATCCCTTCAAATTCTTCCAGCAAGCCGCTGGTTTGGCTAATATTCTTGATATAATTCTCTCTTTCCTGTGATGCCCGGATGGCGGAATTGGTAGACGCGCACGGTTCAGGTCCGTGTGCCGAAAGGTGTGGAGGTTCGAGTCCTCTTCCGGGCACCAATATAAATGTATTCTGGAAACCGAAAATAATGGTTTCCAGTATTTTTTTGCAAGCAAGCTGCTAGAGATCTCAAGATTTCTAGCAGCTTTTTTGTTGCCCTTGAATTAATAAATATTTTTCTCAAGGGCTGCAATTCAGTAAGGCTGGGCCACAAGATCATGACCCTGTGTGCCAACGATGCGCGCTTTGGTGAATTCACCCACTTTCAAGGTCTTGCTGATTTTCTCGGGCGGAAGAAGCTTCACAACACCATCAATCTCCGGCGCATCGGCGTATGAACGTCCAATGCCGCCCTTTTTGCCCAACGCCGGCGCAGAATCCACCAGCACTTGCATCGTGGCACCGATCCGTTGCTGCAACTTGGCCGCAGACACCGCCTCCGCCACCGCCATGAAGCGAGCTCGCCGCTCTTCGCGCAACTCAATCGGCAACATGCCAGGCAAATCGTTGGCCAACGCGCCAGGCACTGCGCTGTAAGCAAAGCAACCGGCACGGTCAATCCTAGCTTCCCGCATGAAGTCCAGCAAGTGTGAAAACTCTTCTTCCGTTTCACCCGGAAATCCCGCAATGAACGTGCTGCGAACGACAATTTCCGGACAAATTTCGCGCCACCGCTGAATTCGTTCCAGATTGCGTTCACCGCTCGCAGGGCGCTTCATGCGTCTGAGCACGTCGGGATGACTGTGCTGCATGGGCACATCAAGATAGGGCAACACCTTGCCGGTAGCCATCAGCGGAATGACGTCGTCAACGCTCGGGTAGGGGTAGACATAGTGCAAGCGCACCCAGGCGCCGTATGCCTCGGCCATATCACCCAAAGCCTGAACCAACTCCAGCATACGGGTCTTGATAGGTCTGCCATCCCAAAACCCGGTGACGTATTTCACATCCACACCATAAGCCGATGTGTCCTGGCTGATCACCAGCAACTCTTTCACACCCCCTTGAAATAAGGCGCGGGCTTCCTTCAGCACATCACCGATGGGGCGCGACACCAGGTCACCCCGCATGGACGGGATGATGCAGAACGTGCAGCGGTGATTGCAGCCCTCGCTGATCTTGATGTAGGCGTAATGCCGTGGCGTCAGTTTGATACCGGCCACGCCAAAGGCATTCGGGACCAGATCGATAAACGGATCGTGAGGCTTGGGCAAATTGGCATGGACCGCATCCATCACCTCCTGCGTTGCCTGCGGACCGGTCACAGCCAGCACGCTGGGGTGCATTTGCCGCACCAGATTACCTCCGCCATCGCCAGCTTTGGCGCCGAGACAACCGGTAACAATGACTTTTCCATTGGCCGCCAAGGCCTCACCAATGGTGTCCAGACTCTCCTTGACAGCATCATCGATGAAACCACAGGTATTGACGATCACCAAGTCGGCACCCTCAAACGTGTTGGAGGTTTGGTATCCCTCGGCACTGAGTTGCGTGAGGATGAGCTCGGAGTCGGTCAGTGCCTTGGCACAGCCCAGGCTGACGAATCCGACTTTGGGCGCAGCGTTGCTTTTTGTGATGACTTCACTCATATGTTGATTGGTTAAGCGTTCACCGCTGCTTATCGCTTGATTCCGAATGCCCCAAGCATCTGGCCCGTCTGCTTTTGCATTTGCTCCTGCATTTGCACCAGCATGCTCTTTGACTGCTCAAGGTTGCCGCCCATCAGGGCTTGCAGTACGGGGGACTGCATTGCCACAAACTGACTCCACATCTCGGGCGACAACCCTTTGGCTTGTTCCCCAAAACGCGTCTGGACATCCATAAGCGACTGAATGTTTTTCTCAAGATAGCCTCCCATGAACCCTTGCATAGTGTGGCCGTAAAAACGGATGACACTGGCCAGCACGGGCGCCGTGAACATGGGTGAGCCGTTGGCCTCTTCTTCGAGAATGATTTGGAGCAGGATGCTGCGAGTCAGGTCTTCGCCGGTTTTGACATCGCGGACCACGAACGACTCGCTATCCATCACCAATTGCTTGACTTCGGCCAGCGTGATATAGCTGGACGTGTCCGTATCATAGAGCCGTCTATTAGGGTATTTTTTGATGACTCGCTGCACAGAGCTTCCATCAGCGCTTTTTGAACTTGCCATGAACTTACTCCGGCTCAGTGCTAAACCGAGAAATTACTGCGTTGCACCGCAACACATTTTAGGGAGTACTTATCTGCTGTCTTCCAATATATCTCGCTGACTGACAAAGGCTGGTCACCCTTATCGGAGATTTTTGGTAGGCGCAATTGGACTCGAACCAACGACCCCCACCATGTCAAGGTGGTGCTCTAACCAGCTGAGCTATGCGCCTTTAATTATCCCAAGCCTCAAATTATAGCCATGAATTTCAGACCAAAATTGAAGCCGACCCAAATATTTTTTCGCATGCCTGCGCCATAATTGACGTTTACGTTAACGTCAATCTACCTCAGGAAATCACATGGACATCGCAGGCAAAGTATTCATCGTCACTGGCGGCGCTTCGGGCTTGGGCGAAGGCACCGCCCGCAGATTGGCGACCCTCGGCGGCAAGGTCGTCGTTGCGGACATGCAAGCCGAGAGGGGCGAAACCGTTGCCCAGGAGATTGGCGGCGCGTTTGTCAAGTGCGATGTCAGTATCGAAGCCGACGGCCAGGCCGTTGTCGCCAAAGCCGTGTCCATGGGCAAACTCATGGGCCTGGTCAATTGCGCCGGCATCGCACCGGCCGAAAAAACAGTAGGCAAGCATGGCGCACACAGCTTGGGCGTTTTCTCCAAGTGCATCACGGTCAACCTCGTTGGCAGCTTCAACATGATCCGTTTGGCTGCAGATGCCATGGTGAAAAATGAGCCCGAGAGCACGGGAGAGCGGGGGGTTATGATCTCAACAGCTTCCGTGGCCGCCTATGACGGACAGATAGGTCAAGCAGCTTACAGCGCCTCCAAAGGGGGCATTGTCGGTATGACACTCCCCATCGCCCGAGACCTCGCCCGCAATGGCATCCGCAACATGACCATCGCCCCGGGTATTTTCGGGACACCGATGATGTTTGGCATGCCCCAGGAGGTGCAGGACTCGCTGGCCGCGAGCGTACCGTTCCCGTCTCGCCTGGGCACCCCTCAGGACTATGCAAAACTGGCACAGCATATTTTTGAGAACGACATGCTTAACGGCGAAGTGATCCGGCTTGATGGTGCCATCCGGCTGGCCCCGCGCTAAACAAAGCCTGCAGCGGCCTGGCCGCTGGCTTGAATGCCTGCCGGAAATAGATTGAACTACAAGTTTCTACAATGGCAGCATGTCCATCCCTCAGACCTTTATTCAGGAACTGCTGTCGCGCGCCGATGTCGTCGAGATCGTTGGCCGGTATGTGCAACTGAAAAAAGGCGGCGCCAACTTCATGGGTCTGTGCCCCTTTCATGGGGAAAAATCGCCCTCCTTCTCGGTCAGCCCGGCCAAACAGTTTTATCACTGCTTCGGCTGCGGAAAAAACGGCAACGCCATCAGTTTTTTGATGGACCATGCCGGCATGACTTTTGTTGAAGCCGTCAAAGACCTGGCCCAGCAATATGGCCTGCAGGTGCCCGAAGACGATGCATCGCCTCAAGACCGTGCCCGCGCGGTTGAGCAGCGTGAAAAGCAGACCACCTTGTCTGACGTGCTGGAAAAAGCCTGCACGGCATACAGAAAGCAACTCAAAAAATCATCGAAGGCGGTGGTCTATCTCAAGGGACGTGGGCTATCGGGTGAAGTTGCGAAGCAATACGGGCTAGGCTACGCACCCGAGGGCTGGCGCAGCTTGGCCA
>CAZBKX010000385.1:0-1873 GCA_964492535.1 uncultured Rhodoferax sp.
TCCTGAGGCTGTTTTATGGTGTTTTATGCCTCTGGCCGGCATATTTATTGGGAATGGTGCTATTTATTTAAATAATTCCAGGATGCCCTGTGAGGATCTATCATTTCCGGCTCTTCACTACCCGGGCTCACCATGCACTACCGTCGTTTAGGCAAAAGCAACCTTAAAGTCTCGGCGTTGTGCCTGGGCACCATGATGTTTGGTGACCAGACCGCACGAGCTGAGGCCGCCAACATCGTGGCCGATGCGCGCGAGCACGGCGTGAACTACATCGACACGGCCGATGTGTACACCAAAGGTGCCTCTGAGAGCATGGTGGGCGAATTGCTCCTGGGTCAGCGCCATGACTGGGTGCTGGCCACCAAGCTGGGCAACCCCATGTCAGACCGCGTGAACCAGGGTCACTACTCGCGCAGCTGGATGCTGCAGGAGGTGGACGCGTCTTTGGCGCGCCTGAAAACTGACTGCATGGACATTCTGTATCTGCACCGCGACTACAACGGCATGGACCTGGAGGAGCCCCTGCGGGCGCTGGATGCGATGCTGCGCGCCGGCAAGATTCGCTATTGGGGTGTCTCCAATTTCCGGGCCTGGCGCATCGCCGAGATGGTGCGTCTGGCCGCGCAGCTGGGCATGCCCGGCCCGGTGGTGTGCCAGCCTTACTACAACCTCTTGAACCGCATGCCGGAGGTGGAGGTGCTGCCCGCCTGTGCCCATTACGGCATGGGTGTGACGCCTTACAGCCCGGTGGCGCGCGGCGTGCTCACCGGCAAGTATGCGGTGGGCCAGGCGCCTGACCCGGGCACCCGGGCTGGCCGGGGTGACAAGCGTTTTAACGAGACTGAATTCCGGGAAGAGTCCCTGCAGATTGCGCAGCATCTCAAGACCTATGTGGCTGCCAAAGGCGTCAGCCTGGCCCAGTTCGCCACCGCCTGGGTGCTGGCCAACCCGATCGTCAGCTCGGTGATTGCCGGGCCGCGCACCCTGACGCAGTGGCAAGACTATTTGCCGGCGCTGGATTGCACGGTGACGCCTGAGGACGAGGCGCTGATTGACAGCCTGGTGAGCCCCGGGCACCCGTCCACCCCCGGCTATACCGATCCGGCCTATCCGCTGAACGGGCGAGTTGTGGTGTAGCGGGTCGGGCGACTGACCCTTTGGCACCTGGCGTCAATCGCCGGGGGGCATCATCTATCGATTGGCTGCCAGGCGCTGCGTGAGTCACCACCTCACCCGACCTGCTGGCTTGATCAGTCCACAGCCTCAATCGCAACCAGTATTTCAAGCCGGTGGTTATCCAGAAGCTGGATTTACAATTTGGTAATCTCATATCCAAATTGTAAAAAAAAACATGATTCCGCGCCAAGCAACCGCCACACTGCAGAGCCTCGCCCGGGGCTATCCGATACTTGCATTGACCGGGCCGCGGCAGGCGGGGAAGACCACGTTGGCCCAAAGCACCTTTCCAGGCAAACCTTATGTGTCGCTGGAAGACCCCGACACCCGGGCTTTTGCTGACGAAGACCCGCGGGGATTTTTGGCCCGTTTTCCTGATGGTGCCATCGTGGACGAGGCCCAGCGCTGCCCGGCGCTGTTTTCTTACCTGCAAACACGGGTCGATGCCACTCGGCGCATGGGGGAGTTTGTGCTCACCGGTTCGCAGCAGTTTGGGTTGTTATCCAACATCACCCAGACGCTGGCAGGCCGGGTGGGACTGGTCCAACTGCTTCGACTCTCGTTATTGGAACAACAGTAAGCTCTGCAAATAATCCTAATTTGGGGACTCAAGTTACTGGAACAGCTACTTGTGCTGGAGGAAAAGTTTTACTTGGTGGTGGCGCTAAAGTTACTACGGATAGTACTCCAGAAAAAG
>CAZBKX010000386.1:0-1722 GCA_964492535.1 uncultured Rhodoferax sp.
GATGGGCACCGAGATGCTCGATGCCCAGTACGCCAGTCAGCTCAGCGGCCTGCCAGGCGGCTTGTCCGAGGCTATCATGCGCCATCTGGAGCGACAGATGGGCTTGTCACCCGGTCCCATCCCCAGCACGCGGTCTGCCAACGACACGCCGCAACCGCTGACCGCGACGCCCGTGCCCACGCGGATCCCGCAGGCCGGCGCTGCCGGCTTCGTGCAGCAGCACGGCGAGGCCGCGCGCCAGGCGGAGGCCGCGACCGGCATCCCGGCTGCCTTCATGGTGGCGCAGGCGGCCCACGAGACCGGCTGGGGCCGCAAGGAGATCCGCCACGCCGATGGCACGCCCGCCTTCAACCTCTTCGGCATCAAGGCCGGTGCCGGTTGGCGCGGGCCGGTGGCGGAGGTGACGACCACCGAATTCGTGAATGGCCAGGCGAAGAAGGTGGTCGCCAAGTTTCGTGCCTACGGCAGTTACGCC
Source organism: uncultured Rhodoferax sp. (assembly GCA_964492535.1). Lineage (GTDB taxonomy): Bacteria > Pseudomonadota > Gammaproteobacteria > Burkholderiales > Burkholderiaceae_C > Rhodoferax. The sequence continues at coordinate 476 of CAZBKX010000386.1, forward strand.
GAATCGTTCGCCGACTACGCGAGGCTCATGAACGACAGCCCGCGCTACCAGGGCGTGGTCGACAAGGTCGCGAGCCTGGCCGCGGCATCCAAGGGCGCGGACGCCGCGGTCGGCTTTGCGCAGGGCCTGCAGCGTGCCGGCTACGCCACCGACCCGGCGTACGCGGACAAGCTCACGCGCGTCATCAACACCACGCTGCGCCTGCAGCGTTCGCTCACCTAAGGATCGGCCATGGGCACCTCGCCGCTGATGTCGATGGGCATCAAGGCCATGGCGGCCAACTATGCCGCGCTGCAGACCACCAGCCACAACATCGCCAACGCCAATGTCGCCGGCTACTCGCGGCAGCAGGTGGAACTGGCGACCGCCCAGGGCCAGTTCAGCGGTGCCGGCTTCTTCGGCAAGGGCGTCGACGTGGTGGCGGTGACGCGCACGCACAACGAGTTCCTGACCCTCGAAGCCGCCAGCGCGCGCGCGCTGGCCGGCATGGATGCCGCCCGGCTGGAGCAGTTGCAGCGCCTGGAGGGCGTGTTCCGTTCCGGCGAGGCCGGGCTGGGGCACGCCAGCAGCGAGTTCCTCAATGCCATGGTCGACCTGGCCAGCCGCCCCGCCGACGCCGCCGCTCGCCAGGTGGTGCTGGCACGTGCCGCGGACCTCGCCGCGCGCTTCGGCGAAGTCGGCGCGGCACTCGACGAGTCGCAGGCCCGCGTCAATGCCGAACTCAAGGCCACGGTGGCCGAGGTCAACAGCCTGGCCCGGAGCATCGCCGACGTCAACGAGCGCATCGCCGCACTGCGCGGCGTCGGGCAGCTGCCGAACGATCTGCTCGACGAGCGCGAGCGTCTGATCTCGAGCCTGTCGCAGCACGTCAAGGTCAGCCGCATCGAGGCCGACGATGGCTCGATGGCCATCTTCATCGGCGGCGGACAACGCCTCGTGCTGGGCAGCGAGGCGGCGACGCTGCAGGTGGTGCCGGACACCGCCGACCCGTCGCGCTCGGCGGTGGCGATCGTGGAAAGCGGCATCTCGCGGCCGATCGGCGAAGAAGGCCTGGGCGGCGGCTCGATTGCCGGCCTGCTGCGCTTCCAGAACGACGACCTGACCGACGCCCGCAACCTGGTGGGGCGCCTGGCCGCAGCCCTGGGTGGCGCCGTCAACCAGCAGCAACGTCTCGGCCTCAGCCTGCGCCCGCCGCTGGGGCAGGCGGCGGGGACCGACCTGTTCGCGATGGGGCCGGTGCGGGCCCT
>CAZBKX010000387.1:0-4132 GCA_964492535.1 uncultured Rhodoferax sp.
GCCTCCCAGCGGTTGAAGGGGTCTGAATCGAACGCCAGCAGGGTCAGGAGTTGGGTGTCGGTGTAATCAAAGTCAAGCAGCACCGGGGCCGAGAAGCCGCGCAGGATGGAGGGCACGGGTTCTGCAGTCACCCCGGTGAAGGTGATGGATTCGCTTTGGCCGGTCATCACAAACAGGTGGCTGGTGCCTGAGTCAGCCGCGCTGCCCAGGGTCTGCAAGGGCAGGGCGCTGCCATCAAGGCCGACCAAGCCCAGGCTTACCGGAATCACAAAGGGCTCTTTGGTGTCCTGGCCCGGTGTGGCGCCACAGGTTTGCTCGAAGTTCAGCGTGTAGGTTCGTGCTGCCGCATCAAAGTGACCCCGGGCTTGCAGGCGCGGCGTGCCTGCCTGGCTGTACCAGCGCTTGAATTGAGGTAGCAGACGAGCGAGCTCTGAGTCGGGGTTGGCATCCGCCACGGCTTGGGCGAAATCGTCACAGGTGACGGCCTGGCCATCAAAGCGCTCAAAATACAGCGTCATGCCCTTGGCAAAACCGGCGCGCCCGGAGGTGCCTGCGCTGGCCGCCAGGGTCTGCATCATGCGGACGACTTCGGCGCCTTTTTCGTAAATGGTGACCGTGTAGAAGTTGTTGATTTCGATGTAGCTGTCAGGGCGCACCGGGTGAGCCATAGGGCCTGCATCTTCCGGGAACTGAGCGGTGCGCAGCACGCGCACGTCCTCAATGCGCTTGACGGCGCGGGCTGAAGGCTCGCTGCACAAGTCTTGCGAGAACTCTTGGTCCCTGAACACGGTCAAGCCTTCTTTCAGGCTCAACTGAAACCAATCGCGGCAGGTCACGCGGTTGCCGGTCCAGTTATGAAAATACTCGTGGCCCACCACGCTTTCGATGTTGGCGTAGTCTGCGTCGGTGGCAGTGGCCTGGTTGGCCAACACGTATTTGGTGTTGAAGATGTTGAGGCCCTTGTTCTCCATGGCGCCCATGTTGAAGTCGCTGGTGGCCACAATCATGAAGCGCTCCAGATCCAATGGCAGGCCAAAGCGGGCCTCGTCCCACACCACGGAGGCCATCAACGAATTCATGGCGTGCCCGGTTTTGTCCATGTCGCCGGGGCGAACATAGACCTGCAGCAAGTGGTCTTTGCCGCCGCGCGAGGTCACGCGCTGTTCGCGGCAGACCAACACTCCCGCGACCAGCGCGAACAAGTAGCAGGGCTTCTTGTGCGGGTCAACCCAGGTGGCAAAGTGGCGGGCCTGGTCGCCTTCGCCGTCCAGCGGGCCTTGGGCGATGAGGTTGCCGTTGCTCAACAGCACAGGGTACTTTTGCTTGTTGGCACGCAGCGTCACTGTAAAACTGGCCATCACATCGGGGCGGTCCAGAAAATAGGTGATGCGCCGGAAACCCTCGGCTTCACACTGGGTGAAAAACGACTCGTTGCTGACATACAGGCCCGACAGGCTGGTGTTTTTGACCGGCGTGCAGGTGGTGAAGATCTCCAGGTCAAACGTGCCCTCCAGAGGCAGGTTGTCCAGCACCAGTTGCTTGCCGTCCATCTTGAACGAGGCACCCTGTCCGTTGACCAGCACGCGAGCCAGGTTGAACTCTTCGCCGTCGAGTTTCAGGGATTGCACGGCCACATCGGGGTTGCGGCGCAGCGTCATTTTGTTGAGCACGCGGGTTTTGGCCGGGTCCAGGTCAAAGGTCAGGTTGACCGTATCGATCCAGAATGCCGGGGCGGCGTAGTCCGCGCGGCGCACCACGGTGGCGGGGGCTTGGCCCTCAAGACGTTGCAACATGCAGGTTCTCCAGAAAATTCGAATCCATCAACTCAAGGTAGTCGCCCGCGCTGGCCACCACATGCGGCCCGGCCAATTCAGCGGGTGTATGGGTGGTGCAAATCGCCACAGCGCGCATGCCGGCCCGGCGAGCGGCTTCAATGCCGAAAGGTGCATCTTCAAAGACAATACAGCTGCCAGCCGTCGTATTCATTCGCCTGGCTGCCTCTAAAAATATAGCAGGCTCAGGTTTGCCCGGCAGGCCCTCATCACCGCCCACCACGGCATGCGGGGTGTTGAGTAGCTTGAGGTGGGAGAACACAAATGAGATGTTGTGCTGGTCACCCGCCGTGCCTACGCCCACTTTCAGGCCTCTGTTGAGTGCTTGTTGCGAGAAGGCCTTGAAGCCGCTCACCTCGGTGAACGCTGGCGCAAACAACTCGCGGTAGATGTTTTCTTTCTCGGAAATCAGTGCCCAGGCTTCGTCAGCAGCCATGTCGCGCTGAAACAGCTCGCGCATGCATTCTTCGCCATTGCGCCCGGTGGTGCGGCGCATCAGGTCGGGCAGGTCGATCTCCAAGCCATGCCGCTGGGCGAAGGTCAGCCAGCTTTGGGCGTGGTGCGGCATGGAGTTGATCATGGTGCCGTCCATGTCAAAGATCAGGGCTTGGACGGGCAGGGCGGCCGCCGGGGGTGCAAGATTCATACGCCCTGCTTCAAGGAGGCTTCGATGAATTGGTCCAGGTCGCCGTCCAGCACCTTTTGCGTGGCCGAGGTTTCGTAGTTGGTGCGCAGGTCCTTGATGCGGCTGTTGTCCAGCACGTAGGAGCGGATCTGGTGGCCCCAGCCGACATCGGTCTTGGAGTCCTCCAGCTTTTGCTGCTCTTCTTTTTGCTTGCGCATCTCAAAGTCATAGAGCTTGGAGCGCAGACGCTTCCACGCCACATCCCGGTTGCCGTGCTGGCTGCGTCCGTCCTGGCACTGCACCACAATGCCGGTGGGCAAGTGGGTCAGGCGCACGGCCGAGTCGGTCTTGTTGATGTGCTGACCGCCGGCGCCGCTGGCACGGTAGGTGTCAGTGCGCACATCGCTGGGGTTGATGTTGATCTCAATCGAGTCGTCAATTTCGGGGTACACAAACACCGAGGCAAACGAGGTGTGGCGGCCGCCCGACGAGTCAAACGGCGATTTGCGCACCAGGCGGTGCACACCGGTCTCGGTGCGCAGCAGGCCAAAGGCGTATTCGCCTTCGACTTTGATGGTGGCGCCCTTGATGCCCGCGGTGTCGCCAGGGGTCTCGTCTTCAATGGTGACCGCAAAGCCCTTGCGCTCGGCATAACGCACGTACTGGCGCAGCAGCATGCTGGCCCAGTCGCAGGCCTCGGTACCGCCAGCGCCAGCCTGAATGTCCACAAACGCGTTCAGGGGATCGGCGGGGTTGTTGAACATGCGCCGGAACTCGAGCCCCTGGATGGTCGTGGAGAGGGTGGCAGTTTCCGCCTCAATCGCCGTGAGGCCGTCTTCGTCGCCTTCTTCCTTGGACATCTCAAAGAGTTCCAGGTTGTCGGCCAACTCCGTGGTGAGGGTGTCAAGTGTGAGTACCACGCCGTCCAGCGCTTTTTTCTCGCGGCCCAGTTCCTGGGCGCGTTTGGGGTCGTTCCAGACGCTGGGGTCTTCGAGGGAGGCGTTGACCGTTCTCAGGCGTTCAGATTTGGCAGGGTAGTCAAAGATACCCCCGTAACTCTTGGGTGCGCATGCTCAGATCGGTGAGTTGGGTGCCGATGAGGTTGATGCGTTCTGCTTCCATGATGGGGGTCCTAAACTTGTGAGAGTGTGTAATAACCCGCTATTTTCTCACGCCAGGCCCAGCTTGGCTGGCCCGTTTTCCCTTGTCCGGCACAAGCGCGCCAACTCAGTCAATAAACGCCTCGATCAGGGCCGCCAGAACCTCGGGCTGGTCGTGGTGCATCATGTGCCCGGCATCCACGACCTGGGCGATGCGGACATTGGGCACGGATTTCAGTCGCTCGTGGTATTGCGCCAGGGAATACTTGCCTTGCCACCACTGGTCCATGCTGTTGTCGCTGGCCTCGACCGCCAGTGTGGGGGCGGTGATGCACTTGTAGATTTCCAGCACTTCCTCAACCCGGTAAAGCTGGGCGTTGGTGATCTTGTGGGCAGGGTTGCCCAAAATTCGCCATTGCCCTTGCTCATTGGCCCGAGCCCAGTGCTGGGCCAGCCATTCGGCCTTGTCGGCCTGAAGGCGGGGGTTGGTCTTCATGAGGCGGCTGGCTACGCCTTGCACCGAGTCATAAGCTTTGAGCTCCAGGTCGCCGGCGTGCAGCTTTTTCAGTTCATCC
>CAZBKX010000388.1:0-1630 GCA_964492535.1 uncultured Rhodoferax sp.
TGACCTTGGTGCTGGTGCTGCGCCGGCGCAGCCGGCTTGGCAACGAGCACTTCGACGCGGAAGAAGCAGAAGACATCGCAACGGCTGCGCGGCCGGCTGAACCCACAAGATGAACAAAGATATCAAGGCGCTGCGCGATCGGCTGCAGCAGCTGAAGGCACAGCACGACAAGGGCACCATCGGCCGCAAGGCCTACGAGTCCGGCAAGGCGCAACTGGAGCGCGAGATCCTCCAGGCCGTGCTGGCCAGCCCCGAAGCGACCAACGCCGAGACCGGCGGAGGCGCCGACGCGGTGGTCGCCCGGCCGTCGCGCTCCATGACCGCCGGTCTGCTCTCATTCGTGGTGGTGCTGGCGGTGGCCGGCTATGCCTGGACCGGATCGCCGGGCGTGCCGAGCGCCGGGCCGCCGTCGGCCGCAGCGGACAGCGGCGGCAGCCCGCATGCCGGCGGCTCAGCCGAAGAGGCGCAGTTCGCTGCGGCCGTCGAGAAGCTGGCCGAACGGCTTAAGGGCCAGCCCGACGATGCCGAGGGCTGGGCCATGCTGGCGCGCTCGTACGGCATGCTCGGCCGCATCGACGATGCGCTGCCGGCCTACCAGAAGGCCGTGGCGCTGCGCGGTGACGACGCCCGGCTGCTGGCCGACTACGCCGACACGATGGCGCTGAAGAACAACCGCAATCTCGAAGGCGAGCCGATGAAGCTGGTCGAGCGGGCCCTGAAGATCGAGCCGACGAACCTGAAGGCCCTCTCGCTGGCCGGCGCCGCGGCCTTCAACCGCCAGGATTACGCCGGTGCGGTGCGCTACTGGGATCAGGTCGCCAAGAACGCGCCGCCCGACAGCCCCTATCTGCCGCAGGTCCAGTCCAGCATCGCCGAGGCACGCGAGCGCGGCGGCCTCGGGTCCGCGGCGGTTGCGTCGGGACAGGCCGTACCGCAGGCCGCCCCGGCCGCCGCAGGCAAGCTCGCCGCGGCCCAGCCGGCGACCGCGCCCGATGCGGCGGCAGGTGCCACGATCCGCGGCACCGTGCGCCTGGCGCCGGCGCTGGCCATGCTGGCCGCACCCACCGACGCGGTCTTCATTTATGCGCGGCCGGCAGAAGGCTCGCGCATGCCGCTGGCCATCCTGCGCAAGCAGGTCAAGGATTTGCCGGCCTCGTTCACCCTCGACGACAGCATGGCGATGTCGCCGGCAGCGAAGCTGTCGCTCTTTCCCAAGGTCGTGATCAGCGCGCGCGTGACCAAGACCGGGCAGGCGGTTCCCGCCCCCGGTGACCTGACAGGGCAATCGGCACCGGTCGGCCCGTCCACGAGTGGACTCATGATCGAGATCAACGAAGTCGTCAAAAACTGAACGGCTGCGGCCGACGCCGCCTAGCATCCGTGGCTTGGAGGTGAGAGGCCATGGATGCACGAGACAAGAACCCGGTCGAGGCCGAGTTGCCCCGGGGAACCGCGCTGCTGCGCGAGCCGCTGCTGAACAAGGGCACGGCATTCAGCGCCGCCGAACGCGACGCGCTCGGCCTGCGCGGCCTGCTGCCGCCGCGCATCATCAGCCAGGCCGACCAGGTCAAGCGCGTGCTGGAGAACTTCCGGCGTAAGCCCAGCGACCTCGAGAAGTACATCAACCTCG
>CAZBKX010000389.1:0-3605 GCA_964492535.1 uncultured Rhodoferax sp.
ATTTGCCAGAAATTCCACATCACCACGCGATCCAGTGCGCGGGAAGCTGTGCGCAGCTGTTCCAGGGTGTTGGCCGAACCAATGGCCTCAAGCAGGCTGTCAACCGCCGCGCTCTTGACTCCGCGAAAATTATTGTTACCAGGCTCATCGGCTGACTTGCTGCCATAACTCGACGTCAGATCGGCCGAGCTGGGCAGGGTGAAGTCGCCCTCCACGATAACGATGAGATCGAAGTCGTACTGCTCCAGCCTGCGCCTGTAGAGCGCAAAGTCTACGATCCGCTCCTTCATTGTGATGCCAAGCTTTTCGAGATTGCGCTGGAAATCAATCATGGCCCCTGCTGACCCGGGTTCGAGATACTCAAACTCAAACGCATCTCCTTTTGCGTTGCGCAGCTTGCCATCTGAAGCGACTTTCCAACCGGCCTGCGCAAGGAGATCGCGGGCCTGACGCAGGTGCTCGCGCAGGGCGTTGGGTCCTTTCAGATTATCGGGCGGAGCAAAAGCCGGCCCAAAAACGCGAGCAGGCAGCTCTGAACGGAAGGGCTCAAGCAACTTCAACTCTTCGGCAGACGGGCTGCCCACGGCCGCAAATTCGGAGTTGTTGAAAACACTGTTGGCATGACTGAATGTGCCGTATTGGTTGTAACGATTGAAGTCCCAGGCCAGCATCAGTGCCTCACGCACACGAATGTCCTGAAACAAGGGGCGTCGCTGGTTCAACTGCATGGACTGCAGGCCCTGTCCTGTCGCGGTTTTAAATGCTTTTTTTACAATTAGCCCGTCACGCCATTTGGCGCCTTGGTGCTGCCGGGCCCAAGCGCTGGCGCGATATTCCTTGAAAATGTCAAACTCACCGGCCTTGAAGGCTTCTCGCGCAACGGCTTGGTCGCTGTACATGCGGTAGCGTATCCGCTCGAAGTTGAAATGTCCGCGGCGTGACGGTATGTCCCGGCCCCAATAGTCCGGGTTCAGCCTGAATTCAATTCGGCCCGGCAAATCGTAGCGGTCAATGACATAGGCCCCTGAAGTGATTGGGGTGTCAAGCACCACCTCATCAAATTTCTTCCCGTCACCCCAACGGCGCGAAAAAACATTCAGAGCGCCCGCAGAAAAGACTGCATCGACCGTGCGTGCTTTCAGATCAATGCGAACGGTGCGTGGATCTACCACCACGGCCTTGAGGAGGTCCGCGTAAGCCAATTGTGCCGCCGGAGAAGCCTCTTTGCTCTTCACGCGCTGCAGCGAATAGGCCACGTCTTGCGGGGTGACTGGGTCACCATTGCTAAAACGCGCTTTGGGGTGCAGGCGAAAGGATACTGACGACAAGTCAGGTTCCACAAAAATTTCCTCTGCCAACACGCCGTACATGGCCTGGGGCTCATCCATGGACTGGATGGCCAGTGGCTCAAACATAAACATGCTGACCCCTGCCGGGGCATTTCCCCGCGTGGTGAAGGGGTTGAACTTGTCAAAGCTGGACCGACGGTCGGGGTTGCGCAGGTTCAGCGTACCGCGTTTGGGCGCATCGGGGTTCACATACGCAAAGTGCGAGAAGCCACGCGCATATTTGGGGGAAGCGTAAGCGGAGATGGCGTGCTCCCAATGCCCGGTCTGGATCGGAGCCACTGCAATGGGCTTGGTTGCGGCGCTGGGCGCAGGCTGATTGGCAGCGAGAGCGGTGGGGGGGCTAACACAAAGGGCCAAAGCGAGCCCAAGCAAGACGTAAATGGACCCTTTTGTTCGCTGGGCGACTGAATTCTGCATGGCGAGAATCGTAATCGATGGTGCGCATGCGTAGGCGCCTGCAACCCTCATGGTTTCCACTTAATAAAAAAAACGCCGTTTCTGATCGTGTGGATTGCAAGCCCGAGTGGCTGCCGAGCTTGAAAGGTGATGATTCTGTTGGCGAAATTTTCCCAAACTGGAGTACAATCCAAGCTCACGACCAAACGGGCGGGTATCTACCGCCCGTTTTTTTTGGTCGATTGTTTTTGCACTGCATTCAAATACACACGTGTCGTTTAAAGAAATTGTTGAGCAAACCGTTGCGGGTCTGGGCTATGACCTGGTGGAAGTCGATCGTTCGGCGGCCGGGCTTCTGCGCATCACAATTGATTTGCCATGGTCGTCCCCTTCCGATGACGTGGCGTGCGCTGATGGGCCAATGGAGCAATTCATCACCGTCGAAGACTGCGAAAAAGTGACGCGGCAGCTGCTCTTCGCTCTTGAGGTCGATGGCGTTGAGTACAAGCGGCTGGAGGTGTCCTCTCCCGGTATCGATCGCCCTCTGCGTCATGAAAAGGATTTTCAGAGATTTGCGGGGCAAGAAATTGATGTGACCCTGAAGGCGCCTATTGGTGTCGCCGCAGCGGGCCAGGTCAATGGAGCCCGCAAGAAATTCAGAGGTACTTTGGAGCACGCCGAGGGCGGAGCTCCCGGTTGGCAAATTGTCTGGAGCGATGCCCCCGCAGCCAAGCCTGGTCAACGGATCAGTAAAAAGAGATTACCAGCCCCGGTGCAGGCGCTCGGGTTCACGTTGAATGAAATAAAAGAGGCGCGACTTGCGCCGGTCGTCAGCTTCAAGGGCCGGGGCGCCAAGGGTGGCGTTGGGTCGGATTTGGATTGAATTGAAACAGGAGAGTCATGGCATGAATCGCGAAATGTTAATGCTGGTGGAAGCCATCTCACGCGAGAAGAACGTCGAGCGTGATGTGGTATTTGGCGCCGTTGAGGCGGCCCTGGCGCAGGCGACAAAAAAGCTTTTTCAAGGTGACGTGGATATTCGCGTTGCAGTAGATCGAGACAGTGGGAGTTACGAGACTTTCCGCCGCTGGCACGTCGTTCCCGACGAGGCTGGCCTGCAGTTGCCTGACCAGGAGATTTTGCTGTTTGAAGCAAAAGAACAGATCGCCGACATCGAAGTCGACGAGTACATCGAAGAGACCATTGAGTCGCTTCCAATTGGTCGTATCGGCGCCATGGCGGCCAAGCAAGTCATTCTTCAAAAAATTCGCGATGCCGAGCGTGAGATGTTGCTCAACGACTTCATGTCCAGGGGTGACAAGATATTCGTCGGCACTGTCAAGCGCATGGACAAGGGCGACATCATTGTTGAAAGCGGCAGAGTTGAAGGGCGCTTGCGTCGTAGCGAGATGATTCCCAAGGAGAATCTGCGCATGGGTGACCGTGTGCGGGCCATGATCATGGAGGTGGATCTGACTTTGCGCGGCGCTCCCATTATCTTGTCACGCTCGGCGCCGGAGTTCATGGTGGAGTTGTTCCGCCAGGAGGTGCCGGAGATTGAGCAAGGCTTGCTGGAAATTAAATCATGCGCACGGGACGTGGGCTCACGCGCCAAAATCGCTGTGCTGTCCCATGACAAGCGGGTCGATCCTATTGGAACCTGCGTAGGTGTTCGAGGGACCCGTGTCAATGGCGTGACGACTGAGTTGGCCGGCGAACGTGTTGACATCGTGCTGTGGAGTGAAGATCCTGCTCAGTTTGTGATTGGTGCGTTGGCTCCAGCCAACGTATCCTCCATTGTGGTCGACGAAGAGCGTCACGCCATGGATGTCGTTGTCGACGAGGAGAATCTGGCGATCG
>CAZBKX010000390.1:0-2239 GCA_964492535.1 uncultured Rhodoferax sp.
GTTCCGGGCATGTCAAAGGCAACCAACCGCTCCTCACCCAACCAGGTGTTGGTCAATGTTGATTTGCCGACATTGGGTCGTCCTGCCACTGCCAGCTTGATAACCCCTGGCTCATGGGTCTCAAGAATTTCATCGGGGTCCTCTAAATGGAGTGGCGCCAATGCCAACTCCACCAATGAGTGAATGCCCTGCCCGTGAGCAGCGGACACAGCGTGCACCTCGCCCAGACCCAGCTCAAAGAATTCAACCAGTTGGGCACCCGCAGCCATTCCTTCTGACTTGTTGGCGGCTAGTACACAGGGCTTGCCCAAACGGCGCAAATACTTGGCGATTTCGTGATCCTGCGCAGAAATACCTTCCCTGGCGTCCACCACGAAAATGACGACGTCGGCCTCCGCGACAGCTTGCCGCGTCTGCTTGGCCATCTCCTTGAAAATTCCGCTGGCGGCATCAGGCTCGAACCCGCCAGTATCGATCACGATATATTCGTGCTTGCCTTGTTTGCCGTTGCCGTAATGACGATCCCGGGTCAACCCGGAGAAATCTGCAACGATCGCATCACGCGATTTTGTCAGTCGGTTGAAGAGGGTTGATTTGCCTACATTAGGCCGGCCAACGAGGGCCAAAACAGGTTTCATATGTACGAACTGGCGCTCACTCGGGCTTAAAACCAAAAATCCCACCATTGCGAGTTACCACAATCAGTGTTTGACCTGCTAAAACCGGTGCCGCAATAATGGCCGAGCCATCAGTTGCAAGGCGGGTTAGCAGCGCCCCGTCTTCTCGAGACATCAAATGGAGGTTACCCGCTTCATCGCCCACCGCAACAGAACGTCCAACGACGAGTGGGGCTGTCAGATTTCGATACTGGAGGCGCTCTGACTGCCAGACGCGCTCACCATCGGCCTGACGCCACGCCAACATTTTTCCGTCACTTTCCGCACCAAAAACATATTTCCCATCGCCATGCACACCAACAAAACCGTTAGCTGGCCGGGTCCATAGCAAGCTTCCCCGCTCAGCATTGACACAACCAACAGCAGCCTGGAAGGCACGCGCACAGACCACACCACCATCACGACTGACTCGCCCCACCAAATCGACCAATCGCTCAATATCATTGATCCCGCGAGAAACAGCAATCGGGGATTCCCAAAGAACAGCACCGTTCAATGGATTGATGCCCACAAGGCGCCCGGACAATCCTGCAAGCAACGTGTCGCCGACCGCAAGCAGCACACCCGTCTGGCGCAGAACCAGAGGCTCACCCGGCCGCTGCACACCCCAGAGTTTGCGGCCAGATTGGGCATCGAACGCATTGACTGAGCGATCAGCTCCCAGCAGAAATACTCTCCCGCCGGCAACCAAGGGCGAAGTAAAACTTGGGGCTGTCATTTTTTGGCGCCATGTTTCCTTTCCGCCCTCCATGGCGACCAATTCATTTCCACGGGTCAGAACCGCGGCAACACGGCCATCGCTCCCGACTCCGGCAAGAATTGGGCTGCCTAGAGCTGCTCGCCAAAGCTCCGCTCCTGTTTCCGTATTAATGGACATCACTGAGCCATCTGAACCAGCCATAGTCGCGGTGTTGCCCACGACCTGAATATTTAGCGGAAAGTCAGAAGGTGCGGACTTAATGCTCCAAGCCAGGCGCACTTTCAATAGGTCGGCAACAGGCGGCAAATCGACAGGCTTTGGTTTCTGAGGACCGCTTGAACATCCGAAGACCAAGCCAAGGAACGCAAATCCCACTAGAGCTTTGGCCGCCACAGTCAACTTCGATATTGAATTCACTTTTTGCCTTCCGATGCAGCGACTGTGCTGCTCACAAGCTGCGTACTGACACCCAAAGCGTTCAACTTGATTTCAACCAAACGCCGGTATTCAGTTCGATCACCGAAACTGTTGAAAGCCTTTTCATACTCTGCCGTGGCCTCTTTGTTTTTACCCTGGATCAACAAAATATCGGCCTTGCGGTCAGCTACCAGCGCTTCGAAACCGACCGGAAAAGATCCACTCAGTACTTTGAGGGCTTCGTCAGTCGACTTCTTCTCTGCGAGGATATCTGCCAAACGCAACTTTGCAATGGCTTGATAGCCGGCATCTGTGGATTGATCCGCCACCCATGTCAGCGCACCCACAGCCGAGTCAATACTCTTGGCACTGTAGTACTGCTTGGCAGCGGTGAGTCCAGCCTGCTGAGCGTAAACCGTTGAGCCAAAGCGCTCTTTGATGTCGC
>CAZBKX010000391.1:0-1567 GCA_964492535.1 uncultured Rhodoferax sp.
GAAATCCGGTCATCCCAGGTCAGCGCCAGACGGGTCGGCAGCTTGCCGCCAGCAAGATGCGCCTTGATCTCGTCGCCTTCGAATAAAAGGGGCCAGGCTCGAATTAAATAGTCGGCCCTGCAAAACGCCAAAGACGCCCACGGGCAGAAGGTTTTCACCGGAAATTCACCCCAAGGAATCGCCGAGAAATTAAAATAATGGGCATGGAAACCTGAGAGAAGCTGAGGGAAGTTCTGATGGCCACCGACGATTTTTTCCGCGCCCGACTCGATCAAATGATTGATCTGCGACATCCCTTGGTGGTGCTCGCAGGTCGACTGCCTTGGGGCCAGATCGAAGCCGCTTTGGCGCCGGCCTTTGCCCGCAACAATCGGTCGGGCCAGGTGATGCCAGGCAGCGACCTGTTCGGGACGACGCTGGAGATTGCCGGTGCCGGGGTCAGTGCCGCCGGCCGGCCACGTTTGCCGATCCGGCTGATGGCAGCGCTGCTCTACCTCAAGCACGCCTTCAACCTGAGCGACGAAGCACTAGTGGCCCGCTGGTCGGAGAACGTGGTCTGGCAATACTTCAGTGGGTTGGCGTACTACACGCCGAACTTTCCCTGCGACGCCACCCAGATTGGCCGCTTTCGCGCCGCCATCGGGGAAGCCGGGGTGGAAGAACTGCTCAAGGCAACCATCGACACGGCAGTGCAGACCAAAGCCGTGCGTCCAGCGGAATTCGAGCGGGTCATCGTCGATACCACTGTCCAGGAGAAAGCCATTGCCCATCCGGTCGATAGCCGCTTGCTGGAAATCGCCCGGGCCAAGGTCGTGCAAGCCGCGAAGCGCGTCGGCATCAGTCTGAAACAGACTTTCATCCAGGAGGGCAAGGAACTGCGTCGCAAGGCCGGCGGCTACGCCCACGCCAAGCAGTTCAGGCGCTTGCGGCGTATCGTCAAGCGTCAGCGCACGATTCTTGGCATCGTGCTGCGCGAAATCGGTCGCAAATTGGCAAGCGCGACCAGCGAATCGCCGAGCGCCATCGCCCACTTGAACAGCTTGCTCGAACGCGCTGAGCGCATTCGCAAGCAACAACCGAAAGACAAGAACAAGTTGTACGCCCTGCATGCACCGGAAGTCGAGTGTATCGGCAAGGGCAAAGCCAGGAAACCCTACGAGTTCGGCGTCAAGGCCAGTATCGCCGTGACCCACAAGAGCGGCCTGATGGTCGGGGCACGAACCTTTCCCGGCAACCCCTACGATGGTCACATTCTCTCGGCGCAACTCGAGCAGACGCGCATCCTGCTCGAAGATGTCGGACGCGAGCCAAAAGAGGTGGTCGTTGATCTGGGTTTTCGTGGCGTGGATCGTGACAATCCCCAGGTGGAGATCATTCATCGCGGCAAGTACAAGTCGCTGACCAGGCAGCAACGCCGATGGCTCAAGCGACGACAGGCGGTGGAGCCGGCGATCGGTCACCTCAAATCGGATCACCGGATGGATCGCTGCTGGCTTCAGGGCCAATTGGGCGATGCGCTGCATGCGGTGCTGTGCGCTACGGGTTACAACCTGCGCTGGTTGCTGCG
>CAZBKX010000392.1:0-3071 GCA_964492535.1 uncultured Rhodoferax sp.
GCTGCAAGCCAAGCTCGGGTTGGACTATGTCTTCGCCAACCAGCTCGAGATCGTGGACGGGCAGCTCACCGGCAAGCTCAAGGGCGACATCATCGACGGCCCCAAGAAGGCGGAGATCCTGAAAACCATCGCCATGGTGGAGAACATCAACCTGGAGCAGACCATCGCCGTGGGCGACGGCGCCAACGACCTGCCCATGCTCAACGTGGCCGGCCTGGGGGTCGCGTTTCACGCCAAGCCGATCGTGCGGGCGAGCGCCGACAAGGCCATCACCAGCGTCGGCCTGGACGGCCTGCTCTACCTCATGGGCATCAGCGAACGGGAAATCCGGCAAGCGTAACCGTGATGGCTTCGTAAATAGTCCAATTTCGGCGTTGCGCTTCAGCGCGTTGTCGCTGCGGCGTACATGAAGTACGCCTCACTCCACGCGATTCGCGCGCCTTGAACTTGGCCTCTTTACAAAGCCATCGATTCGGATGGCTTTTTGCGAGATCATCACCCTTCGGCCCCAGGAAAAACATGACCCGCAGGCACAGCAGGGATATCGCAACCTTCTGGTCCGACCCGGCACTGCACGGGCTCGAGCTGCTGCGCGCCTGCTATGTGTCCCAGGAGTTCGCCCCGCATGCACATGAAACGTATGCGATCGGGGTGGTCCTGACCGGAGCCTTGTCCTTTAGCTACCGATCTCCCACCGAGGTCATACCGGCCGGCAACATCATGATCATCCACCCCGGGGAAGTGCATACCGGAAAATGTATGGGGGGCCTGGGCTGCACCTACCGGATGCTTTACCCGAAAGCCGAAACGCTCCGGGATGCTGGTTCGCACTTAGCCGGAAACATCTCGGATTTCCCCTTTTTTCATAACCAGAACATCAGGGACGACGATACCGCGCGCCTCATACGCGAACTGCATGTCGCCCTGGAAAATCCCCATACCCCGACCCTGGAAAAGGAATCCCGCCTCATATGGGCCTTGTCGCGGCTGATCGCCCGCCATGCCACACCCAGACCCCCGGCAGTCCGGCCGATGGCTGACCGGGTATCCGTGCGCAAAGCGAGATTGTATCTGGAGGGAAACTATTCCCGGAACATAACGCTCGACGAGCTTGCCCTGTCCGTTCATGTCAGCCCATATCATTTGCTGCGCATTTTCAAAAACGAACTCGGGCTGCCCCCCCACGCCTACCTGACCCAGGTTCGCATCGGGCAGGCAAAACGCCTGCTGTTGAAGCAAACCCCCATCGTCGATGTCGCCCTGCAGACAGGCTTCTGTGATCAAAGCCAGTTTACCAGACGTTTCAAACAGCTCGTCGGGACCACGCCGGGCCGTTACTGTAAAATATCGCAATATTCCACAAGACCCCGCCGCAACATTCTCGTATAGTCGAGGTAGATTCTGAGACGCCGTCGGGATGGGGATGTCCCATCTTCGCTCGGCATTTCAATCTTGCGCCCGGCGCGTCTGCCACGGGAATGACCCATGAGCAGGGACAACACCCTTACAAAAACGATTGGCCTCGCAACTGCTGTCGGCTTGGCGATCACCATGGTGGTCGGCAGCGGGCTGCTGATATTGCCGGGGCTGGCCTATCGCGAGGCCGGCAGCGCTGCCGTCTACGCGTGGGGAATCAGCGCCTTGATCTCGATTCCCCTGTTGGTCGTGTTCGCCAGACTCGGCGCGGACATCCCCGGTGCCGGCGGAGTGGCCGGGTTCATGCAGGCCGCCTTCTCACGCCGGGCAGGGGCGGCAACGGAGATCCTCATCCTGGGCACCATCCCGGGCGGCGCGGCCATTGCCATTACCGGCGGGAAATATTTCAGCTCTCTCTTTGACGCCGGCAGCGGGACAGTCATGCTGGGCACCCTGGTGATCCTGCTCATCGGGGGAACGGCGAACTACTTCGGCGCCAGAGTGTCGGGAAGGGTCCAGCAATTATTGGCCTTGGTCCTGGTGACCCTCCTGGCGCTGATCGCCCTGCTGACACTGGCCCTGGGGGACACTACAGCGGGCGAGGGGTTTGCCACAGGCCCCCGAGCCGTGGATGCCCTGCCGACCGTGGCGCTGGTGTTCTTCGCTTTTGTGGGCTGGGAGTTGATGTCGTTTACCACGGAGGAATTTAAAAACCCGCAGCGCGATTTCCCGCTGATGGTGGCCATCAGCTTCATTATCGTGGTCGTGCTCTATTTACTGGTGGCGGCGACCATCCAGCTGGTTCTGCCCCGGAACCACCCCCAGATGGCGAATGCGCCGATAGCGGCCATGCTGACTGCGGTGATGGGGAGGGGCAGCGGTCAGTTCGTTTCGATCATGGGTATTTTGATGGTGGTTGCAAATTTTATCAGTGTGGTGTGGGCGTTTTCCAGGCTGTCCTTTTCGTCGGCACGTGAAGGCCTTCTGCCGGGAACACTCGCCCGGATACACCCCGAGGCACAGATCCCCCGAAATGCCGTCGTGGCCAGTACCGGCGCATTCGGCGCTGTCGCTGCATTTTATTTCATGGGCATTGTGTCGCAATCGCTGCTTTTTGAACTGGCGGGAATCAGCTTCTTCATGTCGTACATGTTAGCGGTCTTGGCTTATATAAAACGGGTGCCGACCGTTGCGGGCAAAATTTTCGGCACTGCCACTCTGGCGTGCGTGGGTTTTGTTTTCATCGGCTTCGGGGTCAAAACAATCTACCCACTCGCCCTGTTCGTCTCCGGGCTGCTCCTTTACAGCGTGCGTGCAAACCGAGCCGGCGTCGGGGGCCAACCGTGAAACAGACGTCAATCAGGAGCTCGTCATTTTATGAGTCGTGGCTGTACCAGTGCGGCCGGACGAACACGAGGCCGCAGGCCTCCCCTTCGCGGGGGCCGGGGGCGCGCCGGTTCTTCTGCACGCGCACTTCCTGGCCCCCGATATCGATGCGATAATCGATGATCTCTCCCAGATAGGCGCAGCGCTTGACGACCCCGCGCACGCCGCCCTCCGCAACAAAATCGATCTCCGAGGGGCGGCTGGCGAGCACCGCCCGGCCGGCGGCCTTCAGCGCAGCGGGTGCAATGATCTGCACGGCCGGCTCTCCG
>CAZBKX010000393.1:0-2381 GCA_964492535.1 uncultured Rhodoferax sp.
AAACCTGCCGCAAACTTGGTATCTCTTTTTGGGCGTATCTGCAAGATCGCGTTTGCCTGACCGGTGCCATTGCACCACTGCCAATGTTGATTCGCAACGCCGTGGCTTCTCGTGCCTTGCCATGACTTTTTGAGAAGTTACGGTCAACTGAGGAAAATAGGATCATCATTGATGAGAAGGGCGGTATCAGCCGCACCGATTTCCCCGTCAACGGAAAAAATCCCTACGTTTATGGCCGCGTCACGATCACGAACGATGGAATTTACACACAACGCCTGACTAGCCCACCCAAAGCGGGCGAGGAAGTAATCATCAGGCAGTACTCGCCAGACTTCGATGCCAGCGCAACCTACCTGCAAACCCAGATAAACGGCAATGGTTCCGTGACAACGTCCCTGACCCATGCCGACCTGCAAACCCTGCTCGCCGCCGCCAAACAGCACTGGCTGGGCGCCGGTGCCAACGCCGCCATTGTGGACAGTGCCCACGTCACCGTGGGCGAGCTGCCCGCCGGAGTGGCGGGGCAGACGCTGGGGCGCAACATCACCTTGTCCGCCAACGGCGCGGGTTGGGGCTGGTTCATCGACCCCACGCCACTGCTGTCGGAGGAGTTCTCGCCCTTGGGTGACAACACCACCTTGGAAGCCATTCGCGGCTTTGGGGCCGATGGGCAGCTCGACCTGCTAACGGTACTCATCCACGAAATCGGCCACGTGCTGAGCTTGGAGCATGAAGACGAAGATGACCTCATGGGTTCCACCTTGGAGCCCGGCATGCGCCACCTGCCAGACGATGAGGATGCCGCCCACTTGCGCGCCATGACCCTGCAACCGCTCTCGGGCAATCCGATTGTGTTGTCATCGGTGCTGTCGTCCAGCGCGCTTCAAACTCAGCAACTCACCTGCAAGCGTTTTTACCTTGGTGCCTTCTTGAGTCTGTAAAACATCAGGCTGCAACAGTCGAAAAAAAGCCCACAACAGAGTGGGCGTAATGCCATCACTGGCACCCGCTCAGGGAGGTGAAGCGGGGCGTACAAACTGTACACAACAGAATTCTACGTCTGGCACCGACGTTCACCCTAAAAATGGACCAGGTTCCGACTCGCACGCTCCAAGTGGTCACACGCCTTGGTTGCATTAGCCAACAGTACGAGTAAAATTTAGTTATGCCTATGCAACCACCAATTCTTTGTAGCCATCATGCGAATCGTTCTTGACACTTCCGTCTTGGTGGCTGCGGCACGCTCTCGGAACGGGGCCAGCTATCAACTGGTGTCAATGCTGCCCACACCCCGTTTTGACTTTGCGTTGACCATCCCCCTGTACACCGAGTGGCAGGCTGTCTTGACCAGGCCGGAGCACATTCCGCCAGGGGTGAGCGTTGAAGGTGTGCAGGGGTACTTGCGTTATTTGGCGTCACTGGCGCATCACCAAGACGTGCATTTCTTGTGGCGACCGTTTTTGCATGACCCCGACGATGACATGGTGCTGGAATGTGCCGTGGCTTCGAGCAGTCAGTACATCGTGACCCACAATGTCAAAGACTTTCGACGAGTGCTGGAACTGAAGGTGCAGGCCATCACCCCTGCTGATTTTTTGACTCTTTTGAGGAGCTGACCATGACTGCATTGACCATTCGCCTACCAAACTCTGTTCACCAGAAGATCAAAGAGCTGGCCGCTCGGGATGATGTTTCTGTAAACCAGTTTATTGCCAGTGCTGCCTCTGAAAAAATGGCCTCTGTTTTGACACTGGACTTTCTCAAGGCGGAAGCCGCCAAAGGCAAACGCAGTGACTTCGATCACTACCTGAGCATGGTGCCGGATGTTCCGGCGCAAGTGGGCGACGAACGGGTGTGAACCCTGGCGCGATAACAAAGACGAATGTGAACTACAGCCAGCATCAACTCGCATTTTTCGCGCATCAACTCACACGTCGGGCCGCCTCCAGTTCCATGGAGGCTATGGCCGGAGCGTTGCTGGACGCACAAGTTGATTTGAACCCGCATCAGATAGATGCGGCCATGTTCGCCACCAGCAACCCGCTATCCAAGGGCGTCATACTGGCTGACGAAGTCAAATCGGGGTTGTCATGGGCTCCAGTTCCGACTGGGACACCATGCAACACGCAGTCCATATTCTCCAACAGTTTGGTATCACGCATGAGGCGCGCGTGGTCTCGGCGCACCGCATGCCCGATGACATGTTTGCGTACGCGCAAGAAGCCGTGCCCCGGGGTCTCAAAGCCATCATCGCCGGGGCAGGGGGCGCGGCCCATTTGCCAGGCATGCTGGCGGCCAAAACCACGGTCCCGGTGCTGGGTGTGCCGGTGCCATCCAAGCATTTGTCGGGGGTGGACTCCTTGCACAGCATTGTGCAAATG
>CAZBKX010000394.1:0-2084 GCA_964492535.1 uncultured Rhodoferax sp.
TTCAAAAAGTAACCGGAGAAGTGTATGAATGTAGCCGAGCCCCTGCAATTGTTGGGCGGGTTAAGTCCCGAATTGTTCATGAAGCGGCATTGGCAAAAGAAGCCGCTGCTGGTGAGAAACGCCATCGCCAACTTCAAGCCCCTGCTGGACCGGACTCAGTTGTTTGAGCTGGCCGCCCGGGAAGATGTGCAGGCGCGCATGGTGATCCAGACTCAGGGCAAGGCGCCCGGCTGGCAATTCAGGCAAGGACCCTTTGAGCGACGTGCGTTCCCCGCCCTGAAGCAGCCGGGCTGGACCGTGTTGTTGCAGGGCGTGGACTTGCACCACGACCGTGTTCATGAGCTGATGAACCAGTTCAGGTTCGTGCCCGACGCCCGGCTGGATGACCTGATGATCAGCTACGCCTCGGATGGGGGGGGTGTCGGCCCGCACTTTGACAGCTACGACGTATTTTTGTTGCAGGCCCACGGTCGCCGCACCTGGCGCATTGGCCGCCAGAAAGATCTGTCGCTGCAGCCCGATATGCCCCTGAAAATACTCTCCAACTTTGTGCCTGAGGAAGAGTTTGTACTAGAGCCGGGTGACATGTTGTATTTGCCGCCCCGTTACGCCCATGATGGCATTGCGGTGGGCGAGTGCATGACCTACTCGATTGGTTTCAGGCAGCCCAACCGGGGCGAGCTGGCGCGTGAGTTGCTGCAGCGCTTGGCGGAAGACGCGCAAGACGCCGTGGGCGAAGCCACCTACAAAGACCCCAAGCAACCGGCCGTGGCCCAGCCCGGTGAAATTCCGGCGCAAATGATCGAGTTCGCGCGTGATGCCTTGCAGGCCGCACTCCAGGACCCGGATGCGCTGGGGCGTGCCATGGGGGAATATCTGACCGAGCCCAAAGCCAACGTCTGGTTTGATCCGGCCGACACCGACGAGTCTGAGGGGCAGGCCCTGCCCATGGATGAGTTGAGGCTGGACCGCCGGACCAAGATGATGTTCGATGCGCGCCATGTATTCATCAACGGCGAGAGTTTTCGGGCGGGCGGCCGTGACGCTACTTTGATGCGCCGCCTGTGCGACCAGCGCTATCTGAGTCCGCAGGATGTGGCGCGCACCAGCGCCGAGGCCCGGTCATTGCTGGCCACATGGCGTGAGGCCGGGTGGCTACATGGCACCTGAACAAAACAATCCACTGGCGGGCGAACCACTGCCCAGCGGACGTTTCTCGGGCCGTGAAGCGTTCGATGCCTTGGTGCGCGATGCCTTGGCCTGCGCCGCCCGGGAGGGCTGGCCGCAGATTATTCTGTGTGATGCCACATTTGAAGACTGGCCCTTGCGTGAGCGCGCCGTGGTGGAGTCGCTGCAGGCCTGGTCCAAAACCGGGCGCCAGATGGTCATTCTGGCCACACGGTATGACGAGGTGATTCGCCACCATGCCCGTTTTGTGTCGTGGCGAACGACCTGGGGCCACATCATCAACAGCCGGGTGTGCCGCTCCAAGGCGTCTACTGATTTTCCCAGCGCCATCTGGAGCCCCAGCTGGGCATTGCACCGCATCGACCCAGTGCGCAGCGTGGGTGTTTGCGGTCAGGACCGCGAGCGGCGCGTTCACCTCAAGGAAACGCTGGACGAGTTGCTGCGCAACAGTTCGCCGGGTTTTGCCAGCACCACCCTGGGTTTGTAAAGATTGGGGCTGTGGTTATATACAGATTCTGGCCCGGTGTCGGATTAGAATCGCCGGCTATGGCTGTCAAACCCACCCCCGAATATTCCGAAAACTCCATCCGCGTGCTCAAGGGCCTGGAGCCCGTCAAACAGCGCCCCGGCATGTACACGCGCACGGACAACCCCCTGCACGTCATTCAGGAGGTGCTGGACAACGCGGCCGATGAGGCCTTGGCCGGGCACGGCAAAAAGATCAAGGTGATCTTGCAGGCCGATGGCTCCATCAGCATTGAAGACGACGGCCGGGGCATTCCATTTGGCATGCACCCCACCGAGGATGCCCCGGTGATTGAGCTGGTGTTCACTCGCTTGCATGCGGGCGGCAAGTTTGACAAGGGCAAGGGCGGCGCCTACAGCTTCTCGGGCGG
>CAZBKX010000395.1:0-4215 GCA_964492535.1 uncultured Rhodoferax sp.
AGCACTGCCTTCACCTCATTGGTGGTCAGTTTGGACAGCAGCGTGTCGTAGAACACGACACCTTTGGACGCACCAAAACCTGTCAGGTACGTGTTTGCATGAGTGCTGCGCTTGGATCCATCCATGACAAAAAGTCCCTGGGCAGCAAAGCCGCAGCGCTGCATGAGCGTCGTTACTTGTAACTTCAACGCCTCATCCTCCAGAGGTTTGAACTTGTTGAAAAGCGGGGCGATCCAGGCTGGGTAAGCGAACAGCATGACCAAATTAAAACCCATCCAGACACCCCAAGTCCAGAGCCACCACCATTGGCCTGTTTCTCCCATCATCCAAACGATTAGGGCCATCAGCGGAAGGCCAATGAGTGCGCTGACCAGACCGGACTTGGCGAGGTCTGCCAGCCACAGCCTCATCGTCATTTTGTTAAAGCCAAAGCGCTCTTCAATCACAAAGGTTTGGTAAATCGTCAATGGGAGATCAATCAAACTGCCGATCACGACAAATGCAGACAGCAATGCTATTTGCTGGCCAATGCTGAAGCCCACCACGCCGATGAGCCCCTGGTTCAAAACAGAAAGCCCACCGAGAAGCGTCCAGCCTAAAATGGCGGCAGTGCCCACCACCATTTCCACCAAGCCAAGACGCATTTTGGCAATGGTGTAATCGGCTGCTTTTTGATGGGCGTCCAATGCAATCTTGTTTGCAAATGCCGTCGGAACGCTCCCGCGAAACTTCGCAACATGTTGAATTTGTCTTGTACTGAGCCAAAGCCGCACAATTAATCCTGCAATCAAGGCCAGCACAAACAGAGCAGTGAGTGCCAGAGAAATCGAAAGGTTTGGTATCGTTTCAGTCATGGGGGCTGAGTTTAGGTCATCAGTGACAATTGCATTTATGGAATCTGTGAATACATCTTTACCCCCACACTCACTGGCGAAATCTGACCAAAATCTCGTTTGGCTGGACTGCGAAATGACGGGCCTGTACCCGGCCACTGATCGAATCATTGAAATTGCTGTTGTCGTGACGGGGCCCAACCTCGAATGCCGGACGGAGGGGCCTGTGTTGGTGATTCACCAAAGCGATTCACTGCTCGACTGCATGGATGCGTGGAACAAAGGCACCCATGGCAGGAGCGGCCTTATTGCCAAGGTCAAGGCGTCAGTGGTGTCAGAGGCGCAGGCCGAGGCGACGTTGATCGAATTTTTGGGCCGGTATGTATCCAAGAATGCGTCGCCGATGTGTGGCAACAGCATCGGCCAAGACCGCCGGTTTCTTGTGAAATACATGCCCCTGCTGGAAGCGTTTTTCCATTACCGAAACATTGATGTCAGTACGCTTAAGGAGTTGTCGAAGCGCTGGCGCCCGCAGGTGTATAAATCATTCAAAAAGCAGCAGCGGCATACAGCACTTGCCGACGTACATGAGTCCATCGACGAGCTGGAACACTACCGGGCACATTTTCTAAGATTGCATGATTAGGTAGAAACCCGAATTCATGGCATAATAGCAAACTGCGCTGCATGAGGCTGCGCATATTTGTACATCTCCCCTCATTCACTGAGGTCCAAAGTAGTTTTGCATTTGCAGACTGCATAAGAAGGATCTTCCCGCGCTGGTTGAACTCGTTACGAGTCAGAGCAGGTTCCGTTTGATGGTTGATGTTTTTTAACCATTGACGGGGCAGTCACAGCTACTGTGGCGCTCGCGTGTGAGTAAATACATGACTGACGCTATCCAAGCGGCAGGCGAGACATCGCTTGTCGAAAGTTTTTCTATCAATCCTCCTGAGGCCACGCAAGGCGCATCACCGGTGGTCCAGCTCGCTGAGGATGCACCCGCGTCCGACGCGCCAAATGGCTTTCTCGCTTTGGGCTTGGCGCCTGAGTTGATTCAGGCTGTGAAGGATTTGGGATTCACTCAGCCCACGACCGTGCAGCTGAAAACTATTCCCATTGCCATGCAAGGCCACGGCGCTGCTGACGAAGCCGCTCGCTTCACTGATCTGATGGTTTCCAGCCAAACCGGCAGCGGTAAGACAGCCGCTTTTTTGCTGCCGGTATTGCACACCTTGCTGGCACAGATGGCTCAAGCAGAGGCCAAAGAGAAGTCTGATTTCGAGCAGGCGGTTGCTGAGGCTGCCGCCAAAGGCGAGGCCCCCCCCAAGCGTGCCAAGCGCAAGGATCCCACCAATCCACGTCATTTCGCGCCAGCGGCGCCCGGCGCTTTGATTGTTTGTCCAACACGTGAGTTGGCTCAGCAAGTTGCGCACGACGCTATTGATCTGGTTCAGCATTGCCGTGGCCTGCGCGTTGCCAATATTGTGGGCGGTATGCCTTACCAGTTGCAAATTGCCAAGTTGCAAAACGCTAATTTGGTGGTTGCTACGCCGGGTCGTTTGCTCGATCTGCAGCGCTCCATGCAAATCAAGCTCGACCAGGTGCAGTTTTTGGTGGTCGACGAAGCTGACCGCATGCTGGATCTGGGCTTCTCCGACGACTTGGCTGACATCAACCAGTTGACCATTCAACGCAAGCAAACCATGATGTTCAGCGCCACCTTTGCGCCGCGTATTCAGCAGTTGGCCTCTCGTGTGATGCGGGATCCTCAGAAGCTCCAGATTGATTCACCGCAAGAAAAGCACGCGAACATCAGCCAGAAGCTGTTTTGGGCAGATAACGCGCAACACAAGCGCAAATTGCTGGATCATTGGCTGCGCGACACCACGATCAATCAAGCCATTGTTTTCGCAAGCACTCAAATCGAGTGCGACGGTCTGGCCAATGATTTGCAGCAAGAAGGTTTTTCCGCTGTGGCATTGCATGGCGCGCTGAGCCAAGGCTTGCGTAATCGGCGCTTAATGGCTCTTCGCCAAGGACAAGTGCAAATTCTGGTTGCAACCGACGTGGCTGCACGAGGAATCGACGTTCCAACCGTCACCCACGTGTTCAACTTCGGTTTGCCAATGAAGGCTGAGGATTACACCCACCGCATTGGTCGTACGGGTCGTGCCGGACGTGATGGCATTGCCGTGACCTTCGCTGAATTCCGCGATCGTCGCAAGATCATGGACATTGAGTTTCATAGCCATCATCAGTTCAAGGGTGAGACGATTCCTGGCATGGAGCCGCAGCAGCGCTTTCCCGATTCGCGCCCCAACAGTTTTGGCGGCGGCGGCCGCGGTGGTCATGACGGTGCACCCCGCGGTGGTAATTTTGGCGGTGGACGTGCTGGCGGTTTCGGTGCGAGCCGTGGAGGTTTCAGTGATCGCAGCGCGGGGGCGTCTCGCGACGCGGGTGGTGGCGGTTATCAGAATAATGGTGGCGGCTTCAGCCAGCCTGAGGGCCGCAGCTACGAGCGCAAAGGCGGTTTCAATGATCGTTTCGCGGGCTCCCGCAACGATGCGCCAGCGCCCCGTGGTGATTTTGGCGCCCCTCGGGGTGACTTCGGTGCGCCGCGCGGAGACTTTGCAGCTCGCAAGCCTGCTTTTGGCAAGCCTTCCTTTGTAAAGCCCGGTAACGGAGGTAAAGTGTTCGTGCCACGTGATGCCAAGAAAAGGCCGTCACGCAATGACTAAGTCTTAATTCTTGGCCATGGTTTGCGATCGCTCACTATGGCTTGTGTTTTATGACACTAGGATGTCTGATTTCTTTACGTCGGATATATAAAAGCTCACATTTCGTCCGGGCTCTAAGCCTTGAAATGGGTATAGGTATGGAATTGCGTCATATAATCCTAGGCTAAGCAAAATGAGTTTGATTCATATTTGCTTGGTCTCTGCAGGTTCCCTGCGCTGACGAATTTCGGAAATTGTTTCGTTAACTCTCTAGGTAGTATTTCAAATGAATAAATCACTCGTTTTGTCCGCTGTTATCGTTGCAGCTGCTTTGGTTGCTTGCGGTAAAAAAGAGGAAGCGCCAGCGCCTGTTGCCGCTCCCGCAGTCGTTGAAGCGGTCAAAGAAGCTGCGGTTGCAGCCACTGGCGCTGCTTCTGCAGCGACTGATGCAGCTTCTGCTGCCACAGGTGCTGCGGTTGCAGCTACTGGTGCTGCTTCGGCTGTTGTGGACGCGGCAAAGAAGTAATTTCTTTGTCAAAATAAAAAAGCCACCTTCGGGTGGCTTTTTTTTCGGCATCTTCATCTGCATGATGATGAAGTGTTGAAAATTTAGTTCACACTATTCCCGGTCGGACTTCATCGATGAAGTCCGATGATGAGGC